>NZ_JBJIAB010000021.1:0-96223 GCF_045310795.1 Candidatus Clostridium helianthi | reverse complement strand
AGCGGATTACTCCTTTAATTGCTATGCCATGCGGCACTACAATCTTATGCGGTATTAATCTTCCTTTCGAAAGGCTATTCCCCTCTATGAGGCAGGTTACCCACGTGTTACTCACCCGTCCGCCGCTAATCCACTCCCGAAGGAGCTTCATCGCTCGACTTGCATGTGTTAAGCACGCCGCCAGCGTTCGTCCTGAGCCAGGATCAAACTCTCAATAAAAAGTTTAATCTTAGCTTACTCAAATAAAAATTGCTGGTTTACTTAAATGTATTTATCTTATTCTGTTCAATTTTCAAAGACCAATTTTCTTTCTTACAACTTTCGTTATAATTTTATATTATTTTTCGTCACCCTCAAGCGACTTTTTTTATTTTATCACTTGATTTTTAACTTGTCAACAATTTTTTTAAAATTTCAAATTCCTTTATTTAAAAGTTCTTTAATATTTCTTTCAAATTGTTTACCGCTCTTAGCGACGTGTTTTATCTTACCATTAATATTTATCTACATATACTCAATCATCTACAATTTGCAGCTTTTATATTTCAAATTCTCTCTTTATATATATAATACTACAATATCCTACTAGAGATACACCTGGCATAGTTATCCAATATATTATATCTAGATTCTTCATATTTCTTAATCATATTAGCTTTTTACACTTTATAAATTTTCTTAGACTCACTATTAATTTATTTGCCCAATGGCTTAATCTTCTCACATAAAATAACTGGCTTAAAGTAAAACTTAGTTCCACTCCAAGCCAGATATCAATTTTAACTTATGGTAATTTGTTTCCTGCTGCTAGATATATTTCATACCATTCTTGTCTAGTCAATGTGATATTTGATGCTTTGCATATTTCTTTTATTCGTTCAGCATTCATAGATCCAACTATTGTTTGTATCTTTGCTGGATGCCTTAATATCCATGCAGTTGCAATTGCAGTATTAGTTACTGCGTACTTTTCTGCTATTGCATTAATCTTCTTATTTAATTCTGGGAATTTATCATTATCTAAGAATACGCCTTCAAAGAATCCATATTGATAAGGAGACCATGCTTGAATAGTTATATCTTTAAGACGGCAATATTCTAATACTCCCCCATCTCTATCTATAGAAGCATCATTTTTGATATTCATATTTAATCCTGCATCTATCATTCCTGTATGCATTATACTAAATTGCAATTGATTTATGATTATTTTGTTATTCAAATATTTGTTAAGTAATTCTATTTGCATTGGAGTATGGTTACTCACTCCAAAATATTTTACTTTCCCGTTTTCGTGTAATTTAGAAAAAGCTTCTGCAACTTCTTCAGGTTCCATAAGCGTATCTGGACGGTGTAGGAGTAATGTATCTACATAATCTGTTTTTAATCTCTTTAAACTAGCATCTACTGAATTTAAGATATGTTCTTTTGAAAAATCATACATTATTCCTGGTACTATAGAACACTTAGTCTGAATGATCATTTTTTCTCTTATGGAAGAGTTCATTTTAATTGCATCTGCAAAAACTTCTTCTGATTTTCCTCCCCCGTATATATCAGCATGATCAAAGAAATTAATTCCTTCTTCCAACGACGTCTTAATGATCTTTTCCGCATCGTTCTTTTCAACTGATGCCATTCGCATGCATCCAAGCCCAATTTCAGAAGCTTTGATTCCACTATTCCCAATATCTATATTCTTCATCTTTATACCCTTCCTTCTTCAAATCTAATATCTATTTAAAATTTTAAATAAAATATCTATTATATCACTCTATTGTAATTTCTCCTTATATCTTTCCTTCTGCAATAGATTGTTCGTGCTGACTAATCCAATTATATGCATCTTCTTTATCCCTTGTTAAAAGTAAATATAAGATTTCTATAACAACCATAGCCGATACTCTAGAAAAGCTAAACTCATCTAGAAATAATTTCTCTCTTGTTGAAGTATTTATATGATATTTGCTTTTGTTGGCAACAGGAGAATTCTCATGATTAGTTATAGAAATAGTTGTTGCCTGTCTTTCATTAGCAATTTCAAGTAAAGCTACAAGCTCTTTTGAAGCTCCTGAATTAGATATTACTATAACTACATCTTCTTTAGTTAAAGTATATGAAAATGCAAGTTGTGTTTCCCATATGGTATTAGTAACAGATGATATTCCCAACTGATTAAACTTATATGCTCCATCCATTGCTACAGGTATTGTATTACCAACCGCTGCAAATTGAACAATTCTCGCTCCTTTAATTGCTTCTAATATTCTTTTTATATTACCTTCATTCATCATTGAAATTGTTTGTTTTAATTCTTCAATTTTATTTGCTAATATATTTTGAAGTGATTGCATTATATTATTGGAATCTAATTCATTTGATATATTACTACTTTTTAAATTAACCATTTCTTTAGCTATTTTAATTTTCAAATCATAGAAACCTTTTAAATCACATTTTTTACAGAACCTAACTATTGTAGCTTCACTAACACTACTTTCTAATGCTAACTCAGAAACAGTCATTTCAATGACTTTTTCTTTATTATTAATTATATAATCAGCAATCTTTTTTTCTGCTTCATGTAAACTTTTATAAATGCAAAGAATTTTATCTAGAACACTCTTTTCTATCTCTCTCACTTTAATAATTACTCCCTTAATCATCGTATCCAAGTAATTAATTTATAAAACTTGTTACTCAAAAGTATAGCTTAAATTCCATTGTTTTCTTACCTCATCCATTATATCCATAACATCAACAGACAATCTTAAAGTATCATTACCTGTTTTACTCATTACCATACTATTTACGCATTCAATTTCATATTCTAATGCTTTTGAACCATGGCCTTCTTCAATAATTTCTACACTTCCATCAGGATATGTAATTGTTGCTTTATCTGCTCTTGGAAAATTTTCAACAGTTATATATCCTAATTCTCCACATACAATTCCTCTCTTTGGCTGTTTTGCTCTCATAGTTAATGATATAACTGCCATTTCATCATCAGAATTTTTAAGAATTATACCTGACTGCTCATCTACTCCAGTTTCGAATTTCTTAACTGTAGTTAAAATTTCCTCTGGCTGACTAGAGAGAAAGTACCTTGTAAATGACAATGCATATGTTCCTATATCAAGAAGCGCACCTCCTGCTAAATCTGGGCTAAAAAATCTATTTGTCACATCATACTCTTTAAGGCTTCCAAAGTTAACTTGAATCATTTTAATCTTTCCAAGCTTGCCATCATCAACAATTTTACGTAACTTTTTATATAACGGCATATGATAAATAGTCATTGCTTCTGCCACTATTAATTTTTTCTCATTTGCTAAATCAACTATTTCTTTCAATTGCTTTCCATTTACAGTAATTGCTTTTTCACAAAATACGTTTTTATTATTATTAAGACTCTTAATTATATATTCGTAATGATTACAGTGAGGCGTCGCTATATAAACGACATCTATATTATCATCTTTTAGCATCTCATCATAATCTCCATAAGCTTTTTCTATGTTATATTTATTAGCAAAATCCCTTGCCTTTTCAATATTTCTTGAACCTACCGCATATATCTTCCCATCCACTTCATTTATAGCCTTTGCAAAATCTGCTGCAATTGTTCCCAGCCCTAGTATTGCCCAATTTATTTTATTCATATCCTTCACCTCATACGTTTTAATTTTAAATTTTATTCTTAATTAAATTATTTTTGTGAAATTTCTCTAATACCTTCTTCACTGGCAATAATTACTTTTGTAATTACATTAGTAAATAGCGATGTTTCTATAACTCCACAGATTTTTATTAGATTATCATTTAGTTTATGAATATCTTTTACATTATTAAAGAATACATCTACTAATAGGTTGCCATTATCACTTATAGTGAATCCATCTTTTATATCGCTACTTCTAATCACTGGTTTCCCATCTAATTCTAGTACTTTTTTTTCAACATACTTCAAAGAATCCTCTAAAACTTCAAGTACTACTGGAACATTAAATGTTAACTCTTTTTCAACTTTTGCTTCATCAACAAGGAGAATATATTCTTCCGCCATACTAGCAATTAACTTTTCCTTAGTATGAATTCCTCCACCACTTTTCAATGCATTTAATTTTTCATCAACTTGATCACAGCCATCAAAAGCAACGTCCACTTTATCCACAGAACTTGTGTGTAAAACTTCTAAACCTTTTTCTATACAAAGCATCTTTGTTTTCACTGATGGAGTAACTATCTTTACGTTAATATTTTTATCCTGTTTTATAAATTCTATTAAATAAGCTATGCTCCTCCCTCCGCCTAGACCTACTATCATTCCATCTTTTATATATTTCATGGCTTCCTTAGCACTATTTTTCTTTAAATCGTTATTACTCATTCTCAATATCCTCCTAAATACAGTATCAATTTAATATAATCATAATATGATATATTTATTTCGTCAATATCATTATTTACGAAATAAAGTTTCATAAAGTGTCATATTTTATTATAAGCTTTATTAAATGCAAAAAAATGATGCTTTAAAGTAGTATAAATCACTTCAAAGCATCATTTTTATATATTTAAATATACTTTTTATATCTTCTAAGTACTTTAGCAATAGGTAATCCAAGCAATAATCCAATAATAATCTGAGTCACATTTCCAGGTATTGATGCAACTGGTGCTACCCAGTTTCCATAAAGTATTCCTTCAGTAATGTAGTATCCTGCTATCATCCAAATACCTGATAAGATAATTGCTAAAAGATTAAGTACAATACTATTACCTTCTTCATTTTTACTCCACGATATGGCACCAACCATGTATCCCATAATTCCTCTTACTACGAACGTAAATGGAGCCCAAAGTGCCCATCCTGATGATAAATCAAATATTGCCATTCCTACAGCAGCAGCTATAGCACCCTTCTCTTTTCCAAACACAATTGCTGTAACAAATAACATTACAGTTCCTAAATGAACTAATCCGCCAGTAGCTAATATCGGCAATCTAATATTTATAAATGCTGTTGCAACAAATACTAGTGCTGTTAATAGTGCTGTTTCTACCATGTCTTTTGTTTTAAATTTACTTTTTCTTCTGTTTATTTCCATTCCTTGCCCCACCTTTGCTTAATTTAATAACTAACTATTTAACTATTTAAGTGTCTAATAAATGAATTCACTAATTCACCATTACTTTCAAATCCTAGATCTTTTAGTCCATTCTCAATTATATTTAATGCATAAAGAATCTTATCAACTTTTGCATTCTCCCCCATGTGTCCTATTCTTAAAATTATATCTTCATATGGATTTAGTGATGTTATAATCAAAGTATTGTATTTACTCAACATATGATTCTTAAGCCTCTGAGCGCCTATGTTTTCCGGTATTTTGACCGCTGTTACTGTATTTGAATAACCATCTTCTAAAAATAATTCAAGCCCAAATTCACTAACAGCCTTCCTAGTCGCATATGCTATTTTTTCATGTCTTTTAAGCACATTTTGAATTCCTTCATCCAAAATATTATCAACCGCTTTATCCAACCCCATGATATCACTTATCGGCATTGTGTATGGAAACCACTTATTTGTGTAATAATTTTCCCAGATATTAAGATTGCAGTAAAACCCTATTACTGGAGTCTTTCTATTTTTCATTGCTTCTTTAGCCTTTTCGCTGATGCTTACCATAGTTAATCCAGCTGGAGCTGAAAATGCTTTCTGAGATCCACCTAATGCTATATCAATTTTCCAGTCATCAACCCTTATTTCTTCTCCACCCATTGCAGAAACAGAATCAACAACAGTTAAAATTCCATACTCATTTAATAATTGGCATATCTTAGATAAATCATTTAAAACTCCTGTTGGCGTATCGCAATGAACTATTGTTGCATACTTAAAATCATGATCCACATTTAAAAATTCATTTAATTTACTTTCATCTATAGCTTTGTTATAATCGCACGAAAAATATACCCCTTCTCCTCCGTACATTTCAACAAAGTCCTTAAAACCTCTCCCATAAATTCCATTGTCTAAGACAAGTACTCTATCACCTGGTTCAGTAAGAGATGCACATGCCGCTTCTAATCCTAAAATACCTTCCCCACTTAGTATATATACCGGATTTTTTGTCTCAATTATTTTCCCTATTTTATCACAAGTATTTTTATAGAATTCCACAAATTCTTCGTCTACATCTGGATTAGTAGTTATCCTAGCTCTTTCTAGCCTTACATTTTCTCTAACACTTGTTGGACCCGGAGCATAAACGAATTTCTCATTCATAGAATGCATCACCTTCCTTTCTTTTGTATTTTAATATTAATTAAAATATCATATATAATAAAAAAAGTAAATTGTACGGATACAATGTGTTTTTTATTTTTAATTCTCTATTAAAACCTAGCTTTCTAAATCAACTATTTTCATATTTTATACTTACACAATGAATAATATCTGCAGATTTTCTAATGATATAATTTACCACAAAATAAAAAATAAGCTTTCAAAAACAACTTGAAAGCTTATTTAATAGAATTTATAAAATCTTCTATAAATTTTTAGGTCTATTTTTCATTTGTTTCTTCTCTATTAACTTCAATGCAAAATCCAATACTTTTTGACCATTCATCATTCCATAATCAACCATAGGTATTACATCTACTGGAATTCCTAATGGCTCACAAATTTTCTTTGCCTTTCCTAATGTATATCCAACTTGTGGTCCTAACAACGCAACATTTACGCCATCTAGATTTTTATCCATTTGACTTTCTGGAAAAGCTTCAATATCTACTTCTATCCCTTTAGTCTTGGCTGCATCATTCATTTTATTAACTAAAAGACTTGTTGACATTCCTGCTGCACAAAATAATCTAATTTTTATCATAATTAATTCCTCCTAAACAATGTATTTATTCTAGTGCTATTACTTAGTTAAAGTATTTGCAAATTTTCTTAATTTAATTATTTAATCAATTAAACTCTTTTTTGTTATTAAATAATCTTGGCCATGTCCAAATAAAATTCTATTATAGGCCAACCTTAGATATTAATTTTTCCTTTTTATTGGTCGGTATGAATTTATTATATAACAATAAATTTCCTTTGTAAATGTTTTCCGTTATATCCACTTAGGAAAAAATTAGCTTAAATAGGATAGTTGCGATTCATCCTTTATATAAATTTAACCATTTAGAACCACCACTAATAGCAAACTATCGGAGTGCCTTCTTCAATATTATTAAATAGAACCTTTGCTAGGTAATATGGTGCATTAACACATCCATGGGAGCCATTCGCTTTATATATGTTTCCACCAAACTCTGATCTCCAACTTGCATCATGTATACCAACATTCCCATAAAAAGGCATCCAGAAAGAAACAGGACTACTATAATTTTCACCTTTCAAGGTAGCATCCTTTTGCTTATAATTTAATTGATAAACTCCAGTTGGAGTCGGAGAACCTCTGCTTGCATTACCTGTAACAACATCACCTTCTATTACAAGTATTCCATTTTTGTAATACCATAAGTGTTGAATATTCATATTAATTTCCACATAAGTATTCCCTATGTCATTACTATCATGAGATAAAGCAACTTGCTTATATATAGGCTCTTTTGCTATATTTTCTCCTTTCTCAATATCTTTAATCAACTCTTTTGTTTCCTGTGAAGTATCAATTAGCCATCCGTAATTTCCTCCACTAACTTTTGTTATTGTTCCTAAAGATGTTTTGAAATCTCTTGTTTTTCCTGAAGTATTATACGTATTAGCAATTTTTTTCATATACTCATAGACTTTTTTTTCATCAATTGCAACAGAATAATCTTGATTTACTTTAAGCCAATTGTGTATTATTGATCCATCAATAACTTCATTATCTTCGCCGAAGGAATATGTAATTTTTGATGATGCATATTTATCGAGTATATTTTTAGCGTCTAAAACTTCCTTAGATGTTGATATATACTTAGGATTCTCATAGCAATTAATTGATTCTAAATTAATTTTCTTCTCCCCATTGACAATTGCCTTTATTAAGTGTTCATACAAAGCATCTTTATTAATCTTATTTCCATATATCTCTTTGTTAATTATATATCCATCATCTTTATATTCTAATTCAGGATTTTTAGGTGCCACTACACTGCTTCCTGTTATACACGAAAGATTATTAAAGCTTTTCTTTAATAAATCTTCGTTATATGATACAGAATCCGTAATTGTATAATTCTTCTCTCCTAAAAAAGATAAAATCCAAGCAAATGGAATCTGCTTACTTTTCAGTTCTTTAATTTTGTCTCCTAAATCATATCTTAAGTTAATATCCGCTCCTTTTATTTCTTCCTTTGCACCATAACGTTCTTCTAATTCCACTGAATATGTGCCCATTTTAGATAATATTTCTTCTTCTGCCTCTTGCGCTGTTTTACCTGAAACGTCAACTCTATTAATTGTTGAACCAAAATAAAAATGATTGATAAAATGTATAGAAACTATTGAATATATAGCTACCAGGGCACAAATAATCATCATTATTCTTTTTGGATATTTTATGTATTGTAATATTTGTTTTATCATACTTATCCCACCTGACATCATTCAACCTTACAATTTTTATTTTTAAATCCTAAAATTATAGCTTGTACAAAAAATATATTAAGTAACTTTTATTGAAGTTTTATATTTTAATAATTATGTAATTATAATTGCATTTAGAACATTTTAAATTCAATTTCTTAATTATAAAATGTTTATTATTATTTATAAAAAAAGGAAAGTTCTGACCTAAAAAGATCAAAACTTTCCTTTGTATTAATTATAATTTAATAGAGCTTTTTACTCTCGTGTGCTGATTAGAAATATCTCTAATATTACTCATGAACAATAACAGGGCAGCCTGGGCTAATATTATCAAATATTGCCTTAGCTACATAATATGGTAGGTTTACACATCCATGTGAACCATCAGTCTTATATATTTCTCCTCCAAATTCATCTCTCCAACTAGCATCATGAAGGCCAATATCATTCTTAATAAAAGGCATCCAAAAGCTAACTGGTGCTGCATAATCTTCACCTCTTAATACTGAATCTCTTTGCTTCGAATTTAGGTAAAACACGCCTGTTGGTGTTCCATGCCCAGTACTTTCATTACCTGTAACTAGGTCACCTTCTACAACAAGATATCCATCTTTATAGAACCATAAATGTTGTTTACCTTTATCAACTTCAACAAAAGTATCACCAACATTACTAAAATAACTGGATGTAGAGGTTTGAGTATATATTGGATATTTACTTATAGTTTGTCCGCTCTTTATATTATCTATCAGAGCTTTTGTTTCCTCAGAAGCATTAATCATCCAACTATGGTTATTACCATTATCTCCACCGCTAACCTTTATGCTTGTACCAAGTGATGATGCATAAGTATTTGCTATATTATCAACATAGTTTCTAACCATATTTTCATCAATTGTTACATTAAAATTACTATCAACGCTAATCCAATCCTTTATTATTGAACTATCTAAATATTGTGTTAATCCTCCAAAATTATAGGTAATTTTAGAGGCTAGATACCTATTAAGTGTATCCCTAGCGCTAACAACTACTGGGGAGTTTATTTTAAATCTAGGCTCTGAACTTTCGTAACAGTTAGCAGCCTCTAAATTCAATGTTGTGTCTCCATTTTGAATCGCTTTTACTATACTTTTGTATAATATATCTTTTTTTACTTTGTTTCCATAAACTTCTTTTGATATTACATAATTATTATTTACTAAGACTAAAGTAGCATTTCCAGATTGAACCACTTTACTATCATCAGAACAACTTAGTTTATTTATAGAATCCTGTAACAATTTATTATCAAATGTGATACCTGAATCAGTTTTCAAACCAATGTCAGATCCATTAATTTGTTCCTGAACTCCTCCTCTTTCTTGTAATATTAATGCATATGTTTCAGGTGACTTTTGTTTTTCATTTTTAGTTTCAGCATACGCACCTATACTACTAATAATAGAAATTAAAAATACAATGCTCAGACAATAAAAAAAGGCTATCATCTCTTTAGTGATTTTATTAGATCTATTTTGTTTTTCTTCCATAAAAACCCCCTTATATAAGATTCTATCAATATTAAATTTTTGCACATACAAGAAATTTTTATATAAGTATTATAAAGCTGTTATATACATTATTCCCCCTTTAAAAGCTCTTTGTAAAATATAAAATCTCTTGAATAATATAACATGTTATTAGCAATTGTACATTACATATTATACAATATTTTCCATATAATAATCAATTGTCATATAATATTTCTCTTCAATTAATCATATATTTATGTTAAATAACAAAATATCAGTTGACTATAGGGCCAAAGATTTTCCTACTCATATGCCTTTTTAAGCGCATGTGAGAAAAATTTCACAGGTGGATATACTGCCTATTTTATTATCTTTATAAAATTTCTCCTTCTTAATCAGTCTTTTCCATATTTTATCTACAAGTTTGAATTCATATAAATTCCTATAAAATAAAAAGGCATGAATTTTTCACCCATACCTTTAACTATCCTATTAGATTAATTTTAGCAGATCTAAAATTTACTTATTCTAGTTGTGTTTGGCATAATGATAAACACTTTAAATATGCATTTTCTAAACACTTAATAGTTTGTCTATTGTATCAACCAGATCACTTACTTCTGGCTTACTTAGCTGTGCATTTGCTCCTACAGATTCTCCCTTATGTCTTAGTTCTTCTGTAATTAATGATGAGAATATTACAACTGGAAGTCTTTTTAATGTTTCATTTTCTTTTATTTTTCTTGTCAATGTGAGCCCATCCATCTGAGGCATTTCTATATCTGTAATAAGTAATTGAGCTTCTTTAATAAAGTTTTCACCTTTATTTCTTGCTAATTCTTCAAAGAAATCTAATGCTTGTTTACCATCATCAAAAATTCTTAAATTCTTAAATCCTGCTTTTGTAAGAGTATCTTTTAGTAACCTTCTAATTAAAGCAGAATCATCAGCCATAACTAATTTTATAGACGATCTATCCTTATAATCTACTTGTATAAGTCTATCTTCACTTATTCCAACACTTGGACAAATATCTGTAACTATTTTTTCAAAATCAAGCATAATTAATACTTTTCCATTTAAAAGTATATTTCCGACAGCTAATGAGTTTTCTGATAAATCATCAGGTTTTCTTATTTCATCCCATCTTATACGATGAACTCCAACTATATCATCAATATTAAACGAAACCTTTATTTTATTAAACTCACAAACTATAACTTTAGAGCCAAGATTTCCTGCCGATCTTTTTGTTAATATGTATTTTAAATCAATCAAAGTAAGTATTTCATCTCTGCATAGTATGAGGCCAGCTATCTCTGGCTTAGGATCTGGCAATTTAGTTAAGTTTGAAGGCATTTCTATTACCTCTTTAACTTTTACAACATTAATTGCATAATGATTTCCATTTGCGATAAATTCTATTATTTCTAATTCCCCAGTACCCGATTCTAGTAATATGTTATTGTTCATAATATCTCTCCCCCTTACTTAAGATCTTGTAATTGTAGCATTATCTTGCAAAATATATCCTTTCACTTTTTTGTAGTTATCACAGCATTGATCCTATGTTTTATATCGTATTCATAATTATAGCTTATGTATATGTTAAATAAACATATTATTCTATTTATGCCTATACTTTTATTAAATACTTACATCTATTATCGTTACCATATATAACTTCTTTAATTATATCATTTATATATGATAATTTGTAATTAAAAAAACTAAAATTAATACTCACTGTGAAAGATACAAAAAAGTTTTACCTTAAAATAATTAAAACGGAAAACATTATTATTTTTTTATCTTTGTCTCATTTGCAGAAGCCTATCTTTCAATTTACCTTCAATTTCTTGTAATTCGGCTTCAGCAGCTTTACGTTTTTCTCTTCCTTCACTTTGTATTCGTAAAACTTCATCAAGAGTTGATATCAATGATTCATTTGTATTCTTTAGAGTATCAATATCAACAATTCCACGCTCAGATTCTTTAGCTGTCTCAATTGTTGACATCTTTAGTGTTTCTGCATTCTTACGTAACAGCTCATTGGTCATATTTGTAACTTCATTTTGAACCTTAGCCGCATTGTTTGAATGAGCTACTCCAAGAGCTAATACAATTTGACTCTTCCATAGTGGAATAGTATTCACAAGTGTAGATTGTATTTTTTCTGACATTAATGAATCATTATTTTGAACAAGACGAATTTGAGGTGCCATTTGGAGTGAAATCATTCTAGTTAATTCTAAATCATGTATCTTTTTGTCAAAGCGATTGCAAAGAGCTACAAAATCATTTGTCGCCTGAGCATCTTCTGGAAGCCCACTTATTCTAGCTCTTTCTGCTAACTTAGGTAGCTCTTCCTTTTCTAATTTTGAAAGTTTCTTCTTCCCTGCTAAGATATACATGGAAAGTTCTTTAAAATATACTTTATTTATTTCATACATTTTGTCAAGCATAGCAATATCTTTCAAAAGCTGTATTTGATGATTTTCTAGAGCACTACAAATCTTATTTATATTACCTTCAACCTTTTCATACTTTGCTTTCATTTGCGTAATCTTCTCTGCTGATTTCTTAAAAATGCCTAAAAATCCCTTTTTTTCTTCAACAGATTCAAAATTTTTAAGCTCACATACTACATTTGTTAGCATCTCTCCTACTTCGCCTAAATCTTTTGTTTTAACATTATTTAAGGCTGTCTCGGAAAAATCTGCAATCTTCTTTTGAGCTCCTACTCCATATTGAAGAATTGAATTTGTATTATTTACATCTATTTTATCTACAAATTCATTGACCATCTTCTTTTCTTCTTCTGTTAGATAGCTTTCATCAAAAATTTCTTTTTGCTTACTTTCTTCTACCTTAGCAACAGGAACTTCCTCCTCAAAAGGCTCAAATGTTAAGCTTGGCATCATATCTATATTTTCCTTAAATCCATCATTCACTTTTAATTCCTCCTTCTTGATTAAATACTATTTTTTAAAATCATCTTTTTTAAGTCCTTCTTGAGTAAATAGTGTTTCAAGAACAGAAATATCTGTAGAAATATCTAATGCTATTTCTTCAAATAAGTCATCTAATAAATTTTCAAATGCATTATTTATAGTATCCAAAGTTTTCTCAATTTCATTTTTTGCATTTCTTATATTTTCACCATGAACTGGCTGATCATTCAATTCCTTATATGCATTAAGAAGTTTTAAAGTCATAGGCAGATAGTGCTTTGCAAATCTATCAACTTCTTGAAGCTTTTTAGGATTCTGCTCAACATACTTAAGTATTTGATTTATGATATTCTGGAGCCTATTTAATTTTTTGGAAATTTCTTCTTTATCTATAGAATTAATTATATATCCTATTTGCTTAATATAATCCCTTCCCATTTCAATTGTATTCCTTAGTTCCATCTTCACTGGATCATTGAAGTCTTTTTTTAGTTCCTCTTGTTTTTTTAATTCATCTTCATTCCTTTTCTTCAAAGATTCCTGTGAAGTCAAATAATTCTCATAAACTTCATTATTTAACATGAAATAAGTCTGCTTATCATCAATATGTCCTTGTGGAAACATATTTAATTCAATCATTTTTCTTAAATCTTTAACTACAAATTTATTTTTCTTCCTGACAGCTTCAGCTAATTCACTAATAGAACAATAGCTATTACCTCGTAGCAATTTCACATATTCTTTGAAACGCTTCACTCTCTTTCTTAAATTTATACCTCTTAAAGTAAAAGCTAGACTCGCCGCAAGAAAAGAAAATAATATTCCTAAGCTAATCAAATTACTCATTAAAAATTCATTCTTAAAAGAAATAAGTATTGAGTATGAAATTATTAATATTCCTAATATTCCGCTTAATATAGATCCAAATATTGTATACAATATTCCTGATATGCTTCCAACTGGTCTCTTAGCAATATATCTCTGTATTTTATTTTCAGATTTTGGAACAACATTCGCAATATTTTTAGATCTATTTTTTAATTCATCTTTTATCTTTTTATCAAAATACTGTGATTTATTTACAAATTTATTTCTTGTCTCTCTCACAGTTTCTTGAGCTTTATCATCAATATCTTTTTTTATCTTAGCAAAATCTATGACATCGAATGCATTTTTTATTGTATCTCTAATTTGATTTTCTAAATTAGAAAAATCTTTTTTATCCATTCCCCTGCCTCCAAATTATTTTATTAAAACTTAACTTAAAATTAATTTATTTGCAACGATATATTGGCTTTATTATATCTTATTCTTGTATCTATTACAATTTGTAACATCTCTATCTCCCTTTAAAATTCTCATTCTAAGACATAAATATCCATAATTTTTTGTTTTGTTTTTTATAGAAATACAAAATCTACTTCACAGGCTGTATATTTCTAATATCTTCAAAAATTATTCACAGATTTGACTTTATTATAATTCCCCCAAAAAAATAAGCCCCGCGATAAATTATCGTGGAGCTCTAGTTTCAATAAAACGCAACCTTAAATTTTTATAATTCCATTAAAATTATATTATATATATTCTAATCCTCTAATTCATCTGAGAATACCCTTTCAATGTGCATTGCAAGGTATCCTATTTCTACAGCCTTAATCTCTTTTCTTAACTCCTTACCCAATTTCACACATATATCTTCAGCAATTTCGAATGACTTTGGAAATCTTTCACTAATGTAATCATTCATATCAAGTTTTATTGTTTCCCCTTTTAACATTCTTGCCGCCATATACTTGATATGGTTCATAAGACGATTATAGGATAATGATTCTATATCTATTGTCTTTCCTGTACTCTCTTCAATTGACGTAATGCATGACCTAACTAACATTGCTACTTGCATTGCTTGTGATACTTTTTCATTTCCCAGGCTTGAATGAATATGAAGCGCTATATAGCCAATCTCATCTTCATTTATTTCAATTCCTTCTATTTCTTTAATAATATCTTTTCCTTTGCAGGCTACCTCATATTCTTCTGGAAATAAAGCTTTGATGTCTTGTGTTAACGGATTACTAATTTGTTCATTATCTTTTATTCTTTTTACTGCAAATGCAATATGATCTGCAAGTGGGCATAAAATGTTCTCGTCTACTTCATGAAATTTCTTTTCTGCTTCTACAATAATATTATTCGCAATTTCTAAGATCTGAGGCTCTATATTGTTTATTATCTCCTTGGTCAATCCTCTTTCAGTTTCTTGTTGCAAAAGATATATATGTGCATTTTCTGGAGCTTCAATACGTTCATTAACTTTTTTACCAAAACCTATACCTTTTCCGAGTAATATATACTCTTTATAGTTATCCATATTTATAGCGAGTACACCATTATGATTTAGTGCTTTTATCACTCTAAACATTTTATGCCTCCTCATCCTTATATATTATTCAAATACATCAACTGCAATTAAAGCTTCTCCAGCTTTTATATCTCCAATTTTTAACAAACGCACCTTTTGATTGCTATTCAATGCAGTGCATATGCATGGTGATGCAATAGATGGTGCATTATTTTTTATAAATTCTAAGTCAAAGCTTAATATTTTATCTCCAGCTTGTACTTTATCTCCCTCTTCCACATAAGTTTCAAAGGCTTTTCTATCAAGCTTTACTGTATCTATTCCTATATGAATAAGTAATTCAAGTCCATCAGTTGTTGTTAACCCCAATGCATGTTTTGATGGGAATACAAAACTTATTACTCCATCTGCTGGAGCTATAACATTTCCATCACTTGGAATAACCACAGCTCCATCTCCCATTATCTTGCTCGCAAATACTTCATCTGGTACTTCGGATAAATCTTTTGCTTCGCCTGTTAATGGACTATTTAAAATTATTGTACTTATAACTTTTCCTTGAACTTCTTTTTCAATACCTTTTTTAGTATCTTTTTCTGGTTCTTTTTTTATTATTGTATAACTAGCATTTTCCTTATCTGGTGCTGTAACTAAGTAATCTTCTAAATTTGATTTTATAACAGTTACTTTTGGACCATACATTATCTGAACACCTACACCTTTGTGAAATACTCCTGATGCTCCAGTTTGCTTTAACAAATCCTCATTCACCAATTCGGAGTTATGTACTGTACAACGCAATCTAGTTACACAGCAGTCAACATCAGAAATATTGTTCTTTCCTCCAAGACCTCTGCATATCATAGCAGAAAGTTCGTCTGCATCTTCATTTTGATCATTCTTCTTTGCTTCTACATCACTTCTAGTATAAAGCTTAACCTCACCAGAATCTTCACGACCTGGAGTCTTTAAATCAAGTTTTTTAATTAAGAAAGTGAATAATAAATAGTATACTACAAAATATACAATTCCTACAATAACAATCCACATCCAGCTCGTTTTAGCATTTCCTTGTAAAATACCAAATAAGAATAAATCAATAAATCCACCTGAGAAAGTCATACCAACTCCAACACCTAACATGTGCATTAACATATAAGCAAGTCCCGCAAACACACAATGAATTCCATACAGTACTGGTGCTACAAATAAGAATGTAAATTCAATTGGTTCTGTTATACCAGTAAGCATTGAAGTTAGTGCTGCTGATAATAATAATCCACCTACCGCTTTTCTCTTTTCTGGTTTAGCACATTTATACATAGCTAGTGCTGCTCCTGGCAAACCAAATATCATGAGCGGAAATTTACCTGACATGAACCTTGTTGCAGAAACACTGAAGTGCGCTATTCCTGGAGTTCCTAGTTCTGCAAAAAAAATATTTTGGGCACCTTCAATAACTTTGTCACCTACTTCTGCCGTGCCTCCAACAGCTGTTTGCCAAAATGGTAAATAAAATACGTGATGAAGTCCAAAAGGTATTAGTAGCCGTTCCATTAAACCATAAACCCATGTTCCTGCATAACTTGATGCAAGCACTATATCTCCAACTTTGTAAATAGCACCTTGAACTGGAGGCCAAATATAAAACATTAAGATTCCAACTATTAAATATACAATTGAACTTATAATAGGAACAAATCTAGTTCCACCAAAAAACGATAATACTTGTGGTAATTCAATTTTATAATACTTATTATGTAATGCTGCTGTACCAAGTCCTACGATAATACCACCGAAAACACCCATTTGTAATGAAGTTATACCAAGTACTTCAGTTGATGCACCACTTAAAAGAGCATCTGTTCCACCATGAATTTTAATCATTGCACCAATTGATGCGTGCATTATAAGAAATGCAATTCCTGCTGCTAACGCTGCAACTTCTCTTTCTTTCTTAGACATGCCTATTGCAACCCCTATTGCAAATATTAAAGGCAAATTTTCAAACACAATGTTTCCTGCATCATTCATTACTGAAAAAAGTGAATTAGCAAATGTGCCAGGTCCAATTAAGCCTGTAAGTCCATACGTATCAAGCATTGTTTTATTGGTGAATGACTCACCTATACCTAAAAATAAACCTGCTACTGGTAAAATAGCAATTGGAAGCATAAAAGATCTTCCTACACGTTGCAAAACGCCAAAAACTTTGTCTTTCATAATTCTTCTCCTTCATAGGATTATTTTTGCACATTATGAATGCCTTATCATGCCTTTTGTGTGCAAAAAAACATTAACCAACATAAACATCTTTAATAAATATTTATGTATAGTTAATGCCTACCTACAAGTCACATACTATATCACATTTTTCACTCTAGCATATCTATAACTGCATGTCAATGTTTTCATAAAATATTATCGCGGTCATTTTTATAAAAAATAAAAGGTATTAGTTGTTTAACTTTTCTTCCTATATATTATATAATATTCTCATAATATATTTTAGGAGGTCAGCTTTCTTATGAATAATATTCTAACTGAAGAAAATATTAAAAAGTTAAGAGAAGAATTAGATTATAGGATGACAGTTAAAAGAGCTGAAATAGCAAAAGAGAAATTAGTAGCTGCTGCTCACGGAGATAGATCAGAAAATGCTGAATATAAAGAGGCTTGCAGAAACTATAGAGAAAATGATAATAGAATCCAGTATCTATTAACTATGATTTCAACTGCAACGGTAATAGATGATGATAGTATAGATAAATCAGTACTAGGAATTAATAGCAAAGCTAGAATTAGGTTTGTCGAAGATGATGATGAAGTTGTTGTAACTCTAGTAACAACTATGGATCTCGATCCAGAAAATATGATTATAAGTATTGAATCAGACTTAGGTAAAGCATTATCTGGGAATAAAGCTGGTGATATTGTTGAAGTCAATGCTCCAGGTGAAAAATATTCAGTTGAAATACTCGAAGTACTATAATACCTATTAGAGATTAGTTTTAAATATTCAAATGATGCCATATTTTGAATCCCCTAGCTAAATTGGTGATTAATCAAAATCTTTGCTAAAATATAATCATATAATAGAAAATAGTGCATATAACAAAGAAGCTTTTTCTTTGTTATATGCACTATTTTTACTGATCTAGTTATGCAAATTTATGTTTTCTATTTCTTTGAATAATTCTTTTCTTTAAGTAAAAGATTAATTTTTTCAAGGCGTTTAGTATATAAATCATAATCATCTAGCAAAATTCCCATATAAAGCATATCCACAATAGCTAACTGCGATATGCGAGAAACCATTGTCTCACTATAAAATGTAGTTTCTTCACCACCAGTAAAAAATGTTATGTCTGCATATTCAGAAATAGCTGGTGCTTTAAAATTTGTTAATGCAATAGTTCTTGCCCCAGATTCTTTTGCTATTTTTAAAGCATTTACAGTATCTATTGTGCTTCCTGAATGGGATACACCAATGGCAAGATCATTACTTGTTAGATGACTTGCACAGATTTGCTGTATATTGCTATCAGAGTATGCTCTGCACTCTAATCCTATACGTAAAAATTTATTTCTAATATCACTAGCAACACTTCCTGAATTACCCACACCGTAAACATCAATGATATTTGAGCTTCTAATCATTTCTATTGCCTTTTTATATTTATCAATATCAATTATTTTTAAAGTATCTTCCAAAGCCTTTATAGTAAGTCCAATCATTTTTACTGGCACATCCTCTATTTTTTCATCTCTATCAATGTGAAGTTCTACTAGTAATTTGGAATCATACTGCTTATCTACAGATTCCCTTCCCCACTCTTTCATTAATGCCATCTTAAATTCACTATATCCACTACAACCTATACTTTTCACAAAACGTATAATTGTTGGTTCACTAACCCCTACTTGACGAGAAAGCTCAGCTAAAGTCATTGTAGAAACAGAATGCCCGTTTAATAATACATAATCGGCTACTTTTTTTTCAGACGATCTCAGTAGATTATACATATTTTTTATTTTATATTCGTAAGACTCAGTATGGTTCAATTCATCCACATCCTTTGTTTTGCAGTTTTCCTTAAATATATATTACACTAATGTAGTAAAACTACAAATTCAATATTTCTTTAATACTATTCTAAGATAATTCTTTTATATTGTAAATAGTTTTACTACATTATATCAATTGACATTGTAGTAAAACTACATTATAATATATTCAAAAGGAGGAATACCTAAATAATATTCAATACTGCATAATTACTACATTAGAATATTAAATACTAAATAGGTGTTATCGAAAATTATGATACCAACAAAAAAAGCTGCCGAAATGACTATAGAGGAATTAGGATCTTACATTGATCAATCAGTGCTAAAGCCAGAATTTACTTTAGATCAAATTAGAAAGTATATTCAAAAAGGTGTAGATTATAAATGCAAAACAGTTTGTGTCTATCCATCCTCAATAAATATTGCTAAAGAGTTAACAGCTGAAACTCAAACTGGGATATGTGTTGTATGTGATTTTCCTTTTGGTACATCAGCAACATCCTCAAAAATTTTACAAGCAGAAGAATGCTGCAAGCAAGGAATTGATGAGCTTGATATAGTTGCAAATTGTGGCTGGACACGAAGTAATTTGTGGCACTCAGTTGAGGCTGATATAAAAGCTGTCGTTGATGTGTGTCATGATTATGATATTCTTGTAAATGCAATTTTTGAAACTGATGCTCTAACATTAGATCAAATAAAAAAATCTACAGAAGTCGCTATTTCAGCTGGTGTTGATTTTATTAAGACATCAACTAATTTCCTAACAGGATTTGCTAGCAAAGGTGCTACCCCTGAAACCATAAAAATAATAATGGATACTGCGAAGGATCGCTGTAAAATCAAGGCCTCAGGTGCCATAAAAACAAGAGAGCACTTTCTAAAATTGATTGATATGGGAATTGATAGAATTGGGATAGGATATAAATCTACTCCTGTTGTCTTAGGTCTTTCATAATGAAAATAATAAATAGCTCGGTTATTACTGAAACTAAAGCCATAACTCATGATAGAAATATATATAAAATGGGAATGTAATGAATAATTTATATACATATTAATCCATCACATTCCTATTTTATATTTCAAAACCAAATTATCTAGATTTCTAGTTGTCATTAATTATAGGGATTTTTACATTTATTTTTACCAAACTCACTATGCTGAAATTTGGATTACTATATGGGAAATAAAAACTAAAAATCATTTACTATCAACTTCTTTTACATATTCCCATGTTAACCCTTCATCTTTTGATTCATACAAAGCCTTGCATCCTCCATTATAATCTCCATCAGATCCTTGACCTATTAAAACATTAAGGATTCCATCTTGCTCATAAGGCATATCTGGCAAATCAAAAGGATTATATTTTTCCCCATTATCTAGTGTTACTTTTCTCTCTGGAAAACTTACTTTTTTATAAGATACACCGCCATCCTCGGTACGATACAATTCTCCATTACTGCCACCACTATGAGACAAACATAAAAAACCAAGTTTATCATTCAAAAAACTTATTCCAGCTGCCACTCCTGTTTTCCCTGCAAAAGGATCTTCATTTACAATTTTCCATGTATTTCCGCCATTAATTGTGCTCTTCAAAGAGTACGATCTGCTTCCAGCTGCAGCTCCAGTCACTTCTAACCTATAACCAACTTGATCAGACATATAAAATTCATCCTGATTATTTGATTTTTGAGAACTACTTTTATCTTTGTCTTCTTTTAAAGGCGTATGCGCCTTAATGTTATTTAAATCTTCTGTTAGAATATATCTAGCTGGAGTATATATTTTTTCTTTACCAGGTACGAATACTGAAACAGCATAGCCTATTATCTCTGAAGAGGTATTTGAAGCTGCTTTTGTGCCCCCTTCTGAATTAATATAAGTAATTCCATCAGTATTATATCCAAAACTTCGATTACCGTAATAAAGAATCCCATATTTATTTTCATTCCATTTGCTCACTGTATCCTTAAGTGGGATAGCTTTCATTGTACTTAGCAATGGCTCTAACAATTTATCTTCATTATAATCAGCATTTACATGCCCATTTAAATATATTGTTATTTTATCTGATTTGTCGCTATTATAACTTATTAAATAACTTTCTAACTTACCCTTATTATCTTTTCCATAAAGATATGTATCAAACAACGTAATTGTTCCATCCGAATTAAAATTGAGATTAAAGTTACTTGAAACATACAATTTATCTGGCATATGAATTTCTTTATTAATGTCTGTGAAAATACCTTCTATTCCATTTTCATATATATTGTTATGTTCAAACTTCACTTTCTTTTTGTTTTTCAAATCACTTAAAAACCATGAAAGTTTTCCATTATAGCTTATTGTATCATTATATATTTTTGCTCCGTAAAATAATGTTGCAGCAGCTATAACTATCATAGCTATATAGATCCATATAGCTTTATAATTTGACTTAAAAATCTTTCCCTCATTCAAGCTCTTCTTTATTATGCCTATTTCTTCATCCGTTCTATCTATCATACTTAAAACTAATATGTCTCTGTTTCTAAGTGTTATAACAGCATATTTTCTATTTATTCTGAATGACTTTATATCTTGAAAATCCACCTCTAGTTCGTCTTCTTGTAAAACTTTTATATTACTTTCATTAAATTTATATTTTTCTATAATCTGTTGTGGCACACTTATAGGGTTTCTTATACTTCTTATTATTACATATATAAGCCACGCTAAAAGTAATGTTATACATCCAAGAAATATAATAGTGTTATTATGAAATCTTCCAAACCTAGAAATCGTATATAACTCATAAAGCGAAACACAATATATAAATACAAATATTGGGTTAGATATCATTGATAAAAATATTCTTCTTCTTATAATCTGCCTGTATTTTTTCATTTTAACCTCCTTGCTTTTTTATTAGTATATATAAATTATACAGCAAATTCCCAATTATTTGTATTGTTCTACTTTTTATATCTAATTTACAACTTAAATGATCAATATAAAATCTAATTATTATTTAGATTTTTATGAGCGCTATCACTCATTCCCATATTAATCAAAATATAAAAAATTAAAAATGACCAATGATTCACATTTAAAAATCATTGATCATTTTTATTATACACCTATTAATAATGCTCTTTTACTTTTTAGTTTGCGCTTATACTCATACATACGTCTATCAGCGCTCTTTATTAATTCATTAAATTCCATTCCTTCTCTTGGGAAGTTAGCAATACCATAGCTATAACTACAAACAATTTTGTTTCCTTCAAATACTAGTGGACAGTCTCTAAACTTTCTAATCAGTTCTTCCAGCTTATTAGTTAAACTTACTAAATCTGAATTCAAAAAGATTCCTACAAATTCATCTCCACCAAATCTTCCTATAATATCTCCCTCTCAAGCCAAAGCATTTAAGCCTTTTGAAAATTCCTTAATTAATTCGTCCCCAGCCAAGTGGCCATAGTTATCATTAACAAGCTTTAAATCATTTAAGTCAAAAACTACAAGGAAAAATTCTTCTATATTCTTATCTTCATTATAAATTTCACTGTGAATTAATTGTTCAAACCACGTTCTGTTACATACATTAGTTAATTTATCATATCTAGATAAATATAAAGTTCTCTCATGAAGTTTATGATTAGTAATTGCAACAGAAACTTGATTTCTCATGTATTCCATTAATTCCAAATCTCCTTCATTAAAACAATTATTGTAAATACTATCAATATTCAAAAATCCATATAATTCACCATCTATAATAATAGGTGAACTGATAATAGATTTTATTTTTATTCCCTCTGCCGTATCTAGCATTTTTATATTTTCTATTTTATGAATATCATTGAAAATAGTTGTTTTATCTATATTATTTCTCTCATTAGCCCATGCAAAGTGCTCTTCATACTTTAATTCGAATGCTTTAATATCCTCCAAGCTATAGCCTTTAGCCACAGCTATTTTTAAACTTTTATCTTTATCTAGAAGCAATACTGACCCACAACTTCTGCTGTCTATGCAATTAATAACTTCATTCAATATTAATTGTAGTAAATTATTAATATTTGATATCTCGTTAATTGAGTACCCTATTTTCAGCATAGACTCTTTTAATTTTAATAATTTACTTATCTTTTCCTTGCTCTTTTTTTGTTCAGTAGTGTCTATTATAACACCAACTAATCCTTTAACTTTATCATCTTCATTTACAACAACTGATTTATTAAAAATTACATCATGATATGTGCCATCTTTATGTGTAAGTCGTTCTTCATAAGCTTGAGATTGCTTTTCACTCATTATATTCTTATCTGAATTACTATAAACTTCAGCTAGTTCCTTTTCGAAAATATTATAAACGGTACTTCCCAAGAATTCTTCTTTACTCATTCCCAAAAATTCTGTAAATGCTACATTACAATGATTATATACTCCAAATTCATCCTTAGAATATATGGGATTAGGAATAGCATCAATAAGTGTTTGAAGAAATTTTGCATTATCATATACTTTTTTTCTTTGCACTTCAATCTCAGTAATATCAGTTAAAATTAGTATTTTACCAATTATCTTACCATTATTTTCAGATATATTATTAATATTTATCTTATAATATTTTAGCTTTTCTTCATAACTTATACTCATCAAGCTTTCATTACTGGAACCATTCTTTATAACATTTAATAATGTTTTATATTTCCTACATACTTCATCAATCTTATGCTCTCCTTTACCTATGTCTCTTAACTCTAAAATAATATTTTTTGCTGAATCATTAAAATTCACTATATTATTTTCAGAATCCAATATTATAACACCTTCTAGCATACTGGAAAATACCTTGTTCAACGCTATTGGGGTAAGCTCCAAAAATTTGAATTTTAATATAGCAAAACTATAAATTATTCCCGAAAAAGAAAGCGTAAATGGAGATAAATCAAGAGTAAATGGTAACAGCTTCAATATATAAATGATATTCGCCCCCAATGGAATTATCCATGCAACTATTATAAGTAAAATTTGTTTTCTAATAATTGCAGCTGATTTTAAATATGTTGCTACCAAAAACACTAACCCTGCAATCATTAGAATGTATGTATAAGCAATATGTATCCAATACCAAGGCCCTTCTATTATCTTTGCTATTGGAAAAACTCCAGTATCATTCATATATAGTTCTTTATAGAATAGATGATGAAAATCATTCGTACAATTCAGAATAAATGTAATTGAAGGTATTATATATAGTAATGATAGAGTATTCTTTTTAAATTTATCTTTATATCCTGTAAAGTTAAGTGCAAGCATTAACCAAAATACAGCTATAAATGGAATACCTAAGTATTCTATTTTTATCCAGAATTCTACTCCTTCGATGCTTGTACATAATATTTCAAATCCATATCCTAATGCATAAATTGATATAGGAATCAAAGACATTGAAACATATGATTTATCTCTTTTCCATGAAGAATATCCTATATAAATTAATGTTAGCGCAGATAATAATAGTATCAAGCAAAAAAAAATGTTTAGCTTCAAAAACATCACCTCATATACTCCATTATACTAAATATATCTTGTAATATTCTACAATTTTATATTTAAAATAAAACATAATGCCACCTAATTCTAAAATTATGGCATATATGTCATTATAAACGTGTTACCAAATTGACACTGGATTATTATGTCTCCTAAAATAATCCATTCTCAGAATTTCATAAATTCAGTAACGACTTTGAATCTTATACTAATTTAGACTTTTGTGCTTATAAGTTTAATTATAAAACACATTAAATATAAATCTAATGTGGTATATAAATAAGAATGATATTAGTATAAGAAATACTTATCTTTATATTTCTTGTAATATTAAACTAAAGTTATAAAACACAAATATCCAATCTCTAAAATATCATCTCCAAAACCATCCCTAATGAATTCTATCATAGCATCAGTATTATTACCTATTATTCTTGAAAAAGCTACAGTGTAATTCTTTATGTCTTCCTCATCTATTTTATTTTCCATGCAATATTTTAAGAATAAGGAATACCTTAACAATAAATACTCTAATATAATCATTTGGAATGAAATAATCATCTCTTCTATATCATCACTGATACAATTGCTAAAAATTTTAGATATAATGCAATTTTCAACAAAGCCGCTATATTGCTCGAACAAACTTTTATAATCATTCCATTTAGATGAAAGTTTTTTAATTTTAGCATTTTCCGCGAAATTAGCAATATCTTTTAAAAGAATATTAAAAATAGAAACTTCCTTATAATTCTCTATTATATCTAAAAATAGATTATTGACTTCCTCAACTGAGTCATTTATGTTTATCTTTATTCCCTTATACATGTCAATAAGCTCTTTTACATAATTACTATTCTCATACTTTTCTAATTCTTTTAATAAGGCATGTTCTCCAAGATTCTCATTTTCTAAAATAGTAGATAGCATTTGAAAGCTAATAATAAGCTTATTTTCTAGCAAGAAATTTTCTTGCTGCATTATGCTTATGATGGTTTCTCTAACTTTAATTTCTAACGCATTACTTTCTAAATTATTATGACTTTCTAAAGTCATATTTATTTTGCCAGTCTCACTACCTATAAGCTCTAATACTTCTGGACAGGAACATGATAATGAAAGCTCTCTTCTATCCTCAAAAATATTCTCTATTCTAGGAAACATTTGGCATGTTAAAGATAAATAATTTTCCCCATGATCTTTTACTATATTGCATAATCCATGGCTGTCTAAAAGCGGACATGCTTCATTTGTTTTCTTATTTATAAAATACTCATCTTTACCTTCATACCTTTTTATTTTTACATTATTTAAGATGTTATTAGATTTGTCATTTTTCCAATTATTATATGTATTGTCATCTACACTAATATCCCATCCTTCACAACATGTGAATTTACACTTATCAGCTGTGCACTTAAACTTATCATAGTTTGAAATTTTTAAGGTATCTATTTTATTCATATATATCTCCAATTTTTTATAATATTAACTTAACATTAACCATTATAGTTTAATTACTTATCCTTAGTATACTGTTTATATAAAATATTCACATTTATTTCTTACTTTAAACTATTTCCCTTAAATATAACGCTTTTATAAATAAGATGATCTTACTTTACCATGAGATAAAACTCTAAAAATATAAAAAATCCCCTTCACTATTATATCCTCATGTATAATAGTGAAGAGGTTAATTTTTTAATGATTGCTGTTATATTACTTCTGACAAAGTACATTTCACACTAATTTCCTGAATTTGCAGTTGTCCCACCTGCCGATGACTTTGTATCCACATTTTTAGTAGTTCCATCTGTAGATGTTTTCTGATCTGTATTACCATTTGCTCCACTTGTTGATACTTTTGTATCTGTATTTTCACTTGATGTGCCTGATGGAGGCTTTAAGTTTGTGCTTCCATTTGTTCCACCACTTGTTGATACTTTTGTATCTGTATTACTTTGACTATTTGCATCTGTTGATGTTTTTATATCTGAATTTCCCGATGCTCCACCTGCTTGTGTCTTTGTATCTGGAGTTCCAGTATCTCCATTTTGTGGTGTCTTTGCGCCTGAATCTTTATTTGCTTCATTACCTGAAACTTTTACTGGAGAATTTTTATTTTTTCCACTTGTCGGCGTTTTTTCATTTGCATTTTTAGTCTGTTCACCTTCTGACTGCGATTCACTCGTTGATTCCTTCTGAACTTCAGTTTTTTCATCTGAAGTTTTTGCATTAGTAGACATATCTTGAAAATATAATGCTCCTAATGCTCCAATGCTTATAATTAAAATGATTGATATAATAGCTATTAGGGCTTTTCTATTGTTATATGAGTTTTTATCTCTACCAAATCTCTTACTATTTTCTTTACCAGATATTTTCTTAGCAGTTTGTCCCTTATTTACTGTAGATCTGCGCCCTCTATTAGAAGTTAAAGCATCATCCTTCGTTATATTACAAAGTAAATTTTTTATATTTTTAGGCATATTAAGTAACGAGGATATTATTCCTCCTTGCTCAATTGATTGTATCTCTTTAAAATTTTCAGGTGATCTAATTGTAACCACAGGCTTTTTATATTCTCCATATTTACTTTCCACATATAATGTAGCTGAAAATTCATCATCTTTACTTAAGAAAGGTATATATACATCTAAAATATTATCTTCTATTGAAGAATCAAATTTCAAACCTTTCGTTATTTGAGCGTCCCCAATTTTCAAATCATTTTGTAACCCTTGTATATTTAAGGTTAACTTATGAATTGTTTTATTTGATATGTTTCTCACAGTAAGAACATATGCACATAATTTTTTGTTGTTTAATTCTAGTGGTACACCCTCTCCTATATTGCATAATATTTTAGGAGCCAGATTTTTATAATACTCTAACAGTAATCCAGATATAAATGATATTATTATAGTTATAATTGCAGTTTCGATAACACTTATCATAGTAATTTTCGCTTCCTTGTTTTTTAAAAATTGTGTAATTAAATTATAGAGTAGGGGGATATTCATGTCAAACTTGAAAATTAATTATAATTTCTCCAATAATTCATATATAGCAGTAAAGATTAATCTATAAATCCATTTAAATTACTATTCATAAATATTCTACATATGCTATATTTATGTTTATTATTGACTCTTTGTTATTAATAAAGTGCTTTTACTTTCAATAATAGATCTATTTTAACAATTGTAATGCACTTTTTTCTAATATAATAATTAAAAGTCCAATAATATGAGCTGCTCCATTTATAGATACAGTTCTTTTATTTTAACTGCTTACTATTATGAAAACACATCATATTACTGGATCTATTTATCCTAAATATTTATTTATCTTCTCTAATATCTATGCTATTTGTTTTAGTAGTCCGTTTTCAAAATTACTGTTTGTAAAAAAAGATATTGCAATAAAAACTCTACTGCAATATCTTTTGATATATACTATTTTGTAAAAAATATTCATTCTTAACTCTTACAAAATAAAGGAAAACTGCTATATTTATTTTGTAAAAGCCTAACAATTGGTACACCAACTATTGTAACTACAACAAACTCGCCAACTGCAACTTCTCCAATTGATAATACAAGTGGAAATTGATAAATATAGTTAAGCATCCATCCAATTACTACTCCATTAAAAATGGTAGGCCAAAGCGATGCTATTATTAATGATGTTTTCTTATTCTTTACAAACTTTTCTGTAATTGAAACAGCATAAACACTAATAAATGTTGCTAAAGTACCAAATATTATATCTGCTAAACCATTAGGTCCAAGAATATTTGCTATAAAACATCCAAGAGTAAGACCTACAATATAAAACGGATCAAAAAATGCCAGTAATACCATTATCTCTGAGACTCTAAATTGTATAGGACCATAGCTTATTGGTGCCAGAACAAGCGTTATAACTGCGTAAAGTGCGGCTATGATAGCTGTTTTAACTAGCCTTTTCACTGTATTATTATTATTCATATAAACTCCTCCATTTTACTAATAATATTTTTAAAGATAACCTGCTTAATCAACATTTCCCATAATTTCCGTACCCCCAAAGAACAAAATCTCCACAAATTTTGCTTCAATATATATTCCTAGAAAATAAAAAAATCGCAGGAAAAATCCTACGATAAATATACTCAACAAAAATAAAAGATTCCATTAACACAAATTAATTTAATCTTTATTATCATCAATTATTTAACCGTAGTTTTATTTTAAGTCAGGAGGCTTTCGAACTGACTATGTGTTATTTTTTACTCTTATGATTATATCAAATAGATGAACTCACCACAAGCTATGCATTAGCTTTACACTATATATTCTATATTAATTTATTAGATTTATTCTAAATAAATTGAAATGAACTCTCAATAAAATCTATATTTTATATTTCTATGATTTTAATAAGAAACATAACATCTCCGACTAAAGTATCAATAATTTCTGTATTATTAAAATTTTCTTAATCGAATTACCGTCAATATCAACTTTTAGTTATGCCATTAAAAGCGCAAGTGACCATATTCCTTATAAAATTCTCATCTACTATATCACCTGTTATTAATAATCTATAAAATAATGGACCGAAAACTAAATCCATAACTAATTCTATATCTAAATCCTCTTTTAGTTCTCCCCTTGAAATACCACGTTCTAGAATATATCTTGAATCAAGTCTACGAGGCTTAAAATATACTGTTCGGTATGTTTCAGCTAATTTTTGATCAGATTGTCCTTCTGCTATTATCTCATTAATTACCTTCCCCTCACGACTAGTTAGAAAATTTGCTAAGTTATTTACTTGAATTATTATATCATCCATAGTTGATCCTGTGTCCGGAACTGGGAGTCTCACAACAGCTGCGTCAAAAAAAGCATCCATAACAACAGCTGCCTTATTGGACCACCATTTATAAATAGTAGCTTTACTAACTCCAGCTTTCTCAGCAATCTTTTCAATTGTAACAGATCCAAAACCACTTTCAAGCAATAAATCATAGGCAGCGGAAAGAATTGCATTTTTAGTTTTCTCGCTACGAGGACGTCCTAACTTTTTCTCCATATGTAGTTACCTCCATTGTAATTAACTTATAGCCTATACTTAGTAAACTATACGTCTATTATACTATATATATTATACTTATCAATTCTAATTTATCTCTTTTAAACATTTGACTTAATTGTTAGTGATATTATACCTCCTATGCACTTTCAATAGACTTAAAAATAAAATTTTTATTTTTTCAAAAAACTATTTACAATACTGAACGTTTAGTATAATATATATTTATAAACTAAACGTTCAGTTTCACGAAACACCTTATTATTTTATTAAGAATTTTTAAGATATATGGCGGGAATAATATTTATTAATATTCAATTAAAAACAAATAAGTAATAGATCTTATAAATTTCATCAAATTATATGTATTATGAGGAGGAAAAATAAATGAAAGTTGTAGCATTTAACGGAAGTCCAAATAAAGAAGGTAATACTTATCATGGAATAAAATTGGTTACTGACGAACTAGAAAAGGAAGGAATAGAAACAGAAATAATTCATGTGGGGAACAAGTCTATAAGAGGTTGCATTGCTTGCGGATATTGCACAAAAAATAAAAATGGTAAATGTGCCATTGCTACCGATCCAGTTAACGAGTGGATTGAAAAAATGAAAAATGCTGATGGCATAATCTTAGGGTCACCAGTACACTATTCAGCAATTGCCGGAACAATGAAATCATTTTTAGATAGGGCTTTTCGTGTAGCCGAAGCTACTGATAGTATGTTAAGACTTAAAGTAGGCATTGCAGTAGTCGCAGTAAGACGTGCAGGTGGAATTCCAACCTTCGATCAATTGAACAATTATATTAATCATTCTGAAATGATTATTCCTACTTCAAACTATTGGAATGTAATTAACGGAAAAGCCCCAGGTGAAGTAATGCAAGATGAAGAAGGACAACAAATTATGAGAATCCTAGGCAAGAACATGGCCTGGCTTATGAAGCTTATGGAAAATGGTCAAGGAATTATAAAAACTCCTGAAAGAGAAGAAAAGATTTTTACTAATTTTATTCGATAAACTTTTATCGAATCTAACCCCCATATAATTGTAGCATTTATATTTATAAGAAATTTTTATTACTTGTGAATTAGACCTTTGCTCAATTATATGCATTATATAATTTTAAGGAAGTGATTTATAAATGTATCAATCAACTAATGCTGTATTAAAAACAAATTCATCAATAGATAATGCCAATACTAGACCTATATTAACTAAATTACTAATCTTAGTTATGTCAATAGCTTGTGGACTTACAGTCGCAAATCTATATTACATTCAACCTCTTTTAGGAGATATAGCAAAAACTTTTCATGTTGACCAATTAAGTATAGGTTTTGCAGCTATGCTCACACAAATAGGTTATGCAATCGGAATGATATTTATATTGCCTTTAGGAGATATAAAAGAGAAGAGAAACCTAATAGTAATAATGCTTTTATTCTCAGTAATTTCACTTATGAACATGTTTTTCTCTTCAAATATATATATTCTTACAATCTCTTCTTTTGCCGTTGGGTTTACTTCTATAATCCCTCAACTTATTATTCCTTTGGCAGCACAGCTCTCAAATCCTCAACAAAGAGGACAAACTATTGGCGCAATAATGAGCGGTTTATTAATTGGAATATTACTTTCTCGTACAGTTAGTGGCATCTTAGGAAGCTACCTTGGCTGGAGAATAGTTTATCTTATCGCAGCAATTATGATGTTTGCTCTCATGCTTATTCTTAGAAAATTGATACCATTATGCGACCCTATTTCCGACATTAAATATTCTGAGTTATTAAAATCGATGATACACTTAATAAAAACAGAACCAATCTTAAGAGAATCCTCTCTTAATGGTGCATTAATGTTTTCAGCTTTCAGTGCCTTTTGGACTTCCCTTATATTTTTACTTGAAAGTTCTCATTACAGCATGGGCGCTGAAGCAGCTGGTTTACTTGGATTAGTAGGTGTTAGCGGTGCTCTTGCTGCTCCACTGGTTGGAAAAGTAGCTGATAAAAGAGGTTCAAGATTTGCTATAGGCATATGTATAGTCGTGGTTATAGTTTCCTATTTATTATTTTTCCTATTCGGATTCAAAATTTGGGGATTAGTTTTAGGAGTAATTCTTCTAGATTTAGGAGTACAATCTTGTAATGTATCTAATCAGGCAAGAGTACATTCTTTAAATGAAGAAACACGTAATAGACTTAATACTATTTATATGGTTAGCTTTTTTCTTGGCGGGGCGTTTGGATCGTTTTTAGGTTCCTATAGCTATTCTCACTTTGGATGGTATGGGGTATGTACTTTTGGTATAATAACTCAAATACTTGCGCTTATTATACACAAGATTAGCAAAAAAGCATAAAGTTCTATTTTGCATATTTAAATTTTATTTATTAGGATTTCCCTTTTATTCACCTGAGAAATAATCCTGCATTAATATATATGTTGCAATTCACAATGCATATTTCCCAATTCACAATTACAGATAAAATTCTTGCAATACTTTTAGAATTATGATGAAGAATTATTTATCAAATATATATATTAATACTATGTGATAACTTATAAAAGGACTTACCTTTATATGGTGAGTCCTACTTTTTAATAATAACATTGTCCGCTGCATTTGCCATCAAGTAACTTATTTTTTATATATTCTTCATAAGTTTCACTTATTTCAGTATTATCTAATATAGCTATGGCCTTTTTTAGGCTTTTTATATCTTTTTCCATATTCTCAATAGAATTTCCTCTTCCAACTACCTTTAAATGAGTAATGCCAGCTTTCTTTAACTTTTTTAACGAACATAATCCACATCCAGTTTCTCCAATAAAATATGAAACTTCCATTCCGTCTTCACTTTCACTTCCATATTCATTTTCTGAATCGAATTGATTTTCTATACAGAATTCTTCCTTATCCTTGTCATCTATCTCTTTGTAATAAGACTCAACTCTCTTATCAACTTCGCAAAAACTACTCTCATTTTTATCTATTCTTAATAGTTCATATGGAACTTTACACAAATGTATCATTTCATCACAATGTAGGGAGCTGCAAAAAGCACCAGTATAATGGCATCTTTCATTTAAAATAAATGCTTCATATTCAAGATTTTCTACTTCGTTGCTTCTTATACATGATTTCATATCTTCGATTGTATTTTTCCTATGAAATATGTATCGTGATATATTTAGTTTATTGAAAAATTCCATAGAAAGCCGGTTTAGCTCAGCGCATTCTCCACTTAAATGTATTGAGCACTTTAGATTCCTTTCCTTTAAATATAATATAAGCGCAATATCTGCTACAATAAAATCATTAAAGCCAATATTTATCAAATCTTTTATTATGTTAGCTATCATTTCATATTGTTCTTCAAGATAGTATAAATAATTAAAAGTTATATTTACTGGTACTTTATAAAAATCAACCATTTTCTTTAGTATTTTCATGTCCTCAAGTGAACTTATTTGAATGTTATAATAAAGTACTTCTCTCCTATTTAAAGGAAATAAACTACCATATTTTTTATTCCATTCATAAGGAACATATCCACAAAACACTTCATCTGCTCCGGCCTTTGCTAATTTTATATAATCATCAATACATCCCATTCCTGCTACTATCTTCATTATGTTTTCCTCCTTTCATAGATAGACCTTATATACGTATGTGAAATAGTTACCTATCACCGTTAAACTCTACATAAGTATAAGCTCATATTTCGATATCTATAGAAAATTTAAAACAATTCTATCGATTCCGCTATTTATGTAATACTCTAATTCTTTTGGATTTTTAAGCAAAGTATCATCAAATGTGAATAGCGAATTATATCTTCCAACCATTTTTAAATGCTTTGGATAAGAAAATACATAATCGCTACAATACTTTGGGCAGTCAGTAACAAGTTTCTGATTTCCTCTATCCATAGTTGTACACATTGCATGTAGTGGACAATATTGAGATGTATTTGTTTGATAGAAAGGAATATGCATACTATGGTGCCCATCTGCAACAGAAATTTTATAACCACAATTTTCATATTCATATCGTTCTATTTTACATTCTTTCAAAAACTTCGTAAAAATTGAACTATTAAGACTGTTTGTTGCTATAAGATCTTTATTTTCTAAGTATCCTTTCTTGTAAATATATCTTGGATCTTTTTTTCTCTTATTTAATAAAACGCCTAGTGACAGCTTGAAAATATCTATCTTATCTTTAAGTAATTTTAGCATTCCAAAATCATTTACAACAATTTCTATCTTAGTATTATTTTCATTACACCAATTATATACTGCCTCTATTATATCTTTTGTTTTTTCTATATAACACTCTCTCATATATGTAAAACATAATGTTATCTCGAGGCTCTCTTCTTTTGCTTTCTGCATCATACCTTTTAACAATTTCATTTCTGGAAATAAGTTATGACAAAATTCATTTCCAATATAAATCCTGTTAATATCTTTCTTAAATAGCTCATGACTCCCCATAAAATTTTCATTTAAGTAATCCATCTTAAATGTTTGGATATCATTATCCATAAACTTTTTATATAATATATCGTTATCTAAAGAAACAGCTATCTCCACTGAATCAATAATATCTTCATCCCAATCCCCATAATTTACGTTTAACAGCCACTCTTCTTTCTGTTCTAAATAGTCCTTATAAAACTCCTCATCTAGCTTTGCCGGATAATTAACCATTTCCTTTGAAAATTCATTGCCATCACCAAAAGCTTTTAACATAATATAATTTGAATACTTTTTAAAAGCACTTCTTACATTATGTGAGTATTTTTGTGTTTCAATGCTGAAAATATATATTAAACTAAAATCTTCTTTTCTTTTTTCCACTATATTATAATCTTGTATTATAACTTCTTCATATCTGTTTTCATCAAACTTATGAAATGCAACTTTTATACTGCTTATCTTTCCTATTTCGTCAGCCACACGCACTGTCAATTTTTTAGGAGATATTTTTATTATACGTACTTCTCTGTCATCTAATAAACATGTTACGAGTCCTGCTGGCAATAATTCAACTTCTTCTTTTTCCAAAATGATACCTCCTAAACTTTTTCATATACATCTTTAAAAACACTTCATATACCTTATTTTATCTGATCCCACTTAATTCATCAATTTAACTATATGTATTTCAATTGAGTTTCTAGATTCTAATCTTAATTGGACATTAGCTTTCTAGAGTTCTAGATTTAGATTTATTACTGGAATATAGATTCTTAACATTATATCTTTAATGTTATCATAATTGTAATTATTTCAACACAAACAATAACCCCTCGACTATTTAATTAACCGAGGGGTAAATTCCTATTTAATTTAAATTAACTTTCAAAATTTCATAGCTATACGCTCTATAGATCTAAAAACTAAAATTTAGTACTTTCAGCGAAATTTTCATATTCTTGCGGAACAACAATATTTCTACTTTCGATTGATTATCCCATAGCTCTAAATTTAATGTTGTTCATCTATAATACAAACTTATAAATTCTAGATTCATATGGCTTAAGTTCTATACTATCAATCGAATCATTTTCATTAACATTATAATTTGAAATTAAAAGTTCTTTAGATTTAAATTCAAATTTTCTTTCAAGTGCAAACTCTGTCTCATTTCCTGTAAAGTTACATATAACTAGTAACAATTCATTTTCTAAGGTTCTTGTATATGCAAATATTTCTTTGTTTTCTTCTAACATCAATTCATATTTTCCGTATACAACTACTGGATTGGATTTTCTTATTTTTATTAGTTTTTTATAATAATTGAATATAGAATTTTCATCTTTTAATTGAGACTCAGCATTTATTTCTTTGTAATTAGGATTTACTTTTAGCCAAGGCTGTCCACTTGTAAAACCTGCATTTTGACTATCATCCCATTGCATTGGAGTACGGGCATTATCTCTTCCTTTTGTATATATAGATAGCATTATATCCTCATGAGCATAACCTTGTTTTTTTCTTTCATTATACATGTTCAGAGTTTCTATGTCCTTATAATCCTCTAATGATTCAAATCTTACATTTGTCATACCAAGCTCTTCACCTTGATATATATATGGAGTCCCCTTCATTCCATGTAATAATGTAGCAAGCATTTTCGCACTTTCTACCCTATATTCTTTATCATTCCCCCACCTTGAAACTATTCTTGGTACGTCATGATTATTCCAGAATAAACTATTCCAGCCTGTGCCTTCTAGCTCTACTTGCCATCTAGATAGTGCCTTCTTTAAATCTAATAATTCTAACGGCTTCAAGTCCCATTTTTCTTTACCTGGCTGTTGATCTAATAAAATATGTTCAAATTGAAATATCATGCTAAGTTCACTATCATCTGGATTTGAATATTTCTTGGCTATTTCTGTAGTGCATCCCCAAGTCTCACCAACTGTTAATAGATCTTTTCCTCCAAATGTTTTCTTATTCATTTCTCTAATATATTCATGTAGTTTTGGACCATTATCCGTAATTTTTTTATCAGGAATCTTTCCTATAAGTTCAATTACATCCATTCTAAATCCGCCAATACCTTTATCAATCCAGAAGTTCATCATTTCATAAATTCTATTACGTACCTCTTCATTTTCCCAGTTCAAATCTGGCTGTTTTTTACTAAATAAATGTAAGTAATACTGCCCTGTAGTTTCATCATATTGCCATGCACTACCGCTAAATGTTGATCTTAAATCATTTGGTTCTTCCCCATTTACTGGATCTCTCCATATATAATAATCTCTATAAGGATTATCTTTTGATTTCTTAGCCTCGATGAACCATTTATGTTCGTCTGAAGTATGGTTTACAACTAAATCCATAAGAATTTTTATTCCTCTTTTATTTCCTTCCTTAATAAGATCATCCATATCTTCCATTGTTCCAAATTCATCCATTATATCTTCATAATTGCTTATATCATATCCATTATCATCGTTTGGTGATTTATATACTGGAGATAACCATATTACATCTATCCCCAATTCTTTCAAGTAATCTAACTTTTCTATTATTCCTCTTAAATCTCCAATTCCATCTCCATTAGAATCATTAAAACTCCTAGGATATACCTGATAAACTACACTTTCTTTCCACCATTTTTTATCCATAACTTATTCTCCTTTTAATATTACTTATTTTATTTCGTTTAAATGCATTTTTATTATTTAACAGCTCCAGTAACAATACCATTTCTTATCCACTTTTGCGCAAAGATGTATACTATAAACATTGGTAATAATGCTAGCAAGTATGACGCAAAAGCCAGATTATAATTTGTAGTAAATTGAGACTGGAATACGTATTGAACTAAAGGCAATGTAGCCATCTCTGGCTTACCTAAGATGATAAGTGGCAACATGAAATCATTCCATGTCCACAGACAAGTAGTAATTGCAACCGTAGCATTAATAGGTTTTAATAACGGGAAAATTATTCTCCAAAATACTTGAAATGTAGAAGCACCATCTATTGTTGCTGCTTCTTCAAGTGAAACTGGAATTGATTTAATATAACCTGAATATAAAAATATATTAAAAGGTAATCCAAATACAACATATAAGCATATTATTCCAATTATATTATCCATGTTTAGCATGTTTACTTGTTTTACAAGAGGCAGCATAATTATTGGAAATGGTACAAACATAGCACTTAAAAAGTAATAGTATAATGCATTAAAAAACTTTTTCTTTCTATTTCTAGCTATAGCATATGAAACCAAAGAATTTGAGAGTATTGTAAGAATTAATACCGAAATTGTTATTGTTAAACTGTTTTTTAGAGCATCAAAGAAATTTGTCATTTCAATGGCTTCAGTAAAATTTTCAAAACGTAATGACTTTGGAAACGATAAAGCACTTGGTACCATATCTTGTGGGGATTTTACAGCTATTAATATTGTTAGATACAATGGAAATATTATAGCCACCAAAGCTCCTGCTATCATAAGCGTAGTTACTATCCAATTGGTTTTGTTTCTCCTCATAGTACTTTTTCCTCCCTCTTTTCAAGGACTCTAAGCTGAAATAATGATATTGCTACAATTACGATGAAGTAAATAACAGCATTTGCAGATTGATATGCAAAACTTCCTTGGTTAAATCCTCCGTTATAAATTACATAAGATATTGACTGAGTAACAGTTCCAGGTCCTCCTCCTGTCATAGCTACAACCTGATCAAATACCATTAAAAATCCTTTCATACATAAAACCATGTTAATTGTAAAAAATGGTGCTATTAATGGAAATGTTATGCTTTTAAATCTTTGCCATGAACCAGCACCATCAATATCACAGGCTTCGTAAACATCAGTATCAATTGTCTGAAGTCCAGATAAATATATGATTGTATTAAAGGCTATGGATTGCCATGCTGCTACGAACACTATTCCAAGCCATGCAAGCTTTTCATCACCTAAGATGTTTTTACTAAGCACAGAAATGTTCATAGTCTCTCCAATGTTTGGTATAACATGAGCAAATACAAAATTGAATATAAATGCCACTATTAAAGTTCCTAATATATTAGGAATAAAATATATTGACTTTAAAGTATTTTGAAATTTGATTTTTGAGTTTAAACCTACAGCAATTAAAAGACTTAATATGTTTACTATAATTGTAGTTATAATTGCAAATTTGAAAGTAAAAATGTACGCATGCATAACATTACTATCTTGAAATACTGCAATATAGTTTTTTAATCCAACAAAACTCCAATCACCATATCCTTTTGAATTGGTAAAACTATAAAATACACCTTCTAAAAGAGATAATGTATGAAATATAAAGAATAACAAAACTGCTGGTATAGTCATAATATAAAAAGCTTTTTTCTTCTTCAAAACCTTCAGCCCCCTATTATTTTTTCATTTGACAAATAAATATTATTAACATATAACATAGGTTGTCCTAAAATCAGTCTATTTTCCTAAAAATATTATTTTTCATGTTTATCAATAAATATCAAGCTACAGCCATCTTTTAGGACATCCTTATGCCTTTTATTTTCTCTTATTTATTGCTTGCTATTAGCTTTATCATATTCAGTATCAAGTTGTTTTAAGAATTCTGCCTTATCTTTTTTACTATAGAACCCTTGAACTAAACTTGCTGCATCAAATGAGCTTGGATAGTAGTGATCAGGGAAAACACCAATTTTTCCATTTTTAAAGCTTTCTTGTACATCTGTTACACTTTGATCATCTTGTGTAACATCTTTAACTGCAGAAAATGCGAATTGATCTTTTATATATTTTTGAGCATTCTCCTTTTGAGTCATAAATTCTATGAATTTTTTTGCTTCATCAGAGTTTTTTGACTTACTTGTTATTCCAAATAACACATCTATACCAGATACTATATTATTTTTAGATGGATCGTTACTTGCAGGTAATGGGAACATTCCTATATTTATATTAGGATTTGCTTTTTTTATTTCACTAATAGCCCAGTTACCTTGTAAATACATTGCTGATTTACCTTGTGCAAAGGCTGCATTACCATCATTGTATGATACTCCTAAAATATCTTCTTGCCCAAGAGTTCCTATAGTCTCCATCTTGTCCACTATTTCTCCATGTGTAGCTTCAAAAGTTGTTTTTCCTGCTTTTTTATCAGCTAAGAAATTACTAGGCTCCAAGTCACTAGCTATAACATTCCAGAAGCACATTCCAGTCCACGCATCTTTAAGTGTCAAATAAAGTGGTAATTGACCTGCATCTTTAATCTTTTTCGATACAGCCATAAACTCATCCCATGTTTTAGGAATTTGCAATCCTAGCTTTGAAAATATATCTTTATTGTATAGAACGCCATCAGCATTAGTAGCATATGGAACTCCATATATCTTTCCATTATCATTACTTGCTATACCATGAAGCATATCTAAATATGGTTTTTGTATGTTTTCAAGAATGCCATCATTAGTAAGATCAACAAGGGCATTTGCATCTACTAGTGCACCATAGTTTACATCTGCACCTAAAGCTACTAGATCAGGCATATCATTTTTAGCAAGTCTTGTTTTTAAAACAGTACCAGCATTTGCAGGTGAATTAATTGAAATTTCAATATTAGGATTCTTTTCTTGAAATTCATTTGCTAATGATTGTAATATTGTTTTATTTTCTGCCTTAGTTGAAAATAACTCTAATTTTACTTTTCCATTTTCTGTGCTGCCTCCCTTAGAACCACATCCAGCTAACAATGAAGTTCCAATTACTGCGCTAATAGTAATTGACATTAGTAATTTTAATTTTTTATTCATTTCTCTTCCCCCTACTTTATAATTTCAGTATACGATTACGTAGATTTAATATTATATTAACTATACTATTTTAGGTGTATCAGCCTTAAAAAGTACATCTTAATATCATTTTTTACTTACTAATACTTAATCGTTTACGTAAACTATAAAAATTTACGTAATATTTTTCTCAACCCTTATATGAAATTATATTACAAAGTTTTGAACCTATAATGTATATAGAAACTTGTAATATAGCTTCATATTATTTTATAAATAATCACTAAAATCTTATATTCCTATAATAATTTATATATATTACAATTCACAATGTACATTTCACAATTCACAATTACGGCTAAAATTCTTGCAATATTTTTAGAATTATGATGAAGAATTATTTTTTGCAATATATATTACTATTAATTTCCTACATTTCAGTCACAATTGAGCACTTAGTATACTAGAACTTTAAATAAACATTTATTAATGCAACTTATATATTTTTAATTTTTTTAACTGTTTCTCTTTCTATAATTTCAAATGGCATTATTATGCTTTCAACTTTTTCGTTGTTAGATATTCTTTTTATTAACATTTCAACAGACTTTTTCCCCATATCGTATAAAGGTTGTGCTACTGTTGTTAAAGGTGGGTATGACATCTCAGCTATATTTGTGTTATCATAACCTACTATAGATAGATCATCTGGTACTTTTAAACCATTCTTATGTGCTACTGATAATGCTCCAACAGCACAATCATCAGATGCCGCAAAAACAGCTGTAAATTTCTCACCTGTCTTTAGAAGTTCATTCATCCCTTCAACCCCATCTATAAAGCCAAACCCTTTTTCTTTAATAAGATTTTTCTTTATGGATATGTTATTATCTCTTAATGCTTGTAAAAATCCATTTAAACGTGGCACTCCTGCTATAGGGTCTTCAGTCGGTCCAGATATAATTGCTATCTCTTTATGGCCATTTTCAATTAAATATGATGTTGCTGAATAAGCAGCTTGATAATCATCAACCTTAACATAAGGCAATGAATACTTGTACGATAATCCTGAAACAAGAACTGTTGGAATATGTGAGTCTATTATTCTTTTGCATAAAGTATCATCTGGAGGTATGCTGCAAACAATTAATCCATCTACCTGTCTTTCAGATAATACCTGAAGATATTCTGACATTCTCTCCCACTTATCTCCACCATTACAGATTATAACGCTGTAATTATTGCGTTGCGCAAAATCTTCTATTCCATTTAAAATTTCTACATAATATGTAGTGCTTATCTTAGGACGTAACACTCCAATAGTTCGTGTTTCTTTAACCTTGAGATTTCTTGCAATAGCATTTCTTTGATAACCAAGTTCATCCATAGCTTCAATTACTTTTTTTCTAGTCTCTTCTGAATAACCATCTAGATTATTTATTATCCTAGAAACTGTGGCAACAGAAACATTGGATTTCTTAGCGACATCTTTAATTGTGGGTCTTTTAATATTACTATTCATAACATATTCCTCTTTTTCAGTAAACGTTTAAGTAATTAAATCTTATCATAATTGGTTTTAATTGTCTATATATTCGTATAATATTTTTTATATTTTTAATTCCTATATAAAATTAGCTATGTTTATATTATACGTTTACTCAAATATAAACGCTTAAATCTTCTTACAAAATATGGCTTTAAACTTCACTTAATATCTTGCAGAGCTATCCATTCAACACTATACTATATTATGTGAAGTATTTTTGGCATGTGCTAAAGCGTATTCAAAATAGCAGTCAATAGCCAGTCTATTTTATATAGAGTCCAGACTCTTAAAATACAAAATCTATAAGAAATTACGAGTTTCTAAAGAGAATGTTTTAGAGTCCAAGTATAAAATATTCACAGCAAATTTGGACATGTTATTTCATGTATCTAATAAAAACTCGGCGAAATGAGAGGGAGATTTATGAACAAAAAAGATATATTAGAATTAAAAAGACGTTTAAAAAAAGATGACTGTACTTTTACTAAAATGTGTGGTTGTTATGTAGATGGTCAAAAAGATATTGTATTAAAATTTAAAGAAACTTTTTTAAATCTAAGAGAGGAAGAATTCTTTAAATATTTAGAAATTGCCAAGAAAACACTATCTGGAACAGTTGGAAATAACATTCTTGAACTTAACTTTCCTCTTGATGAAGAAGGCATAGGTGGCAGACAGCTTTCCTTAATGGAGCTAAAAAAAAGTAAATTAAAAGATTATTCTATGCTCGATAGCTTTTATAAAATGATTATAAATAGTTATGAATATACTGGTAACTTTCTAATACTCGTTTTTCACGATGCCTATGATGTTATGACAAAAACTACGGATAACTCAAAATTAGATGAATCTGAAGAGGTATATGAATATATATTATGTGCAATCTGTCCAGTATCACTTTCAAAACCAGCTCTTGGATATCTTGAAGATGAAAATCGAATTGGAGCTCGTATTAGAGATTGGGTAGTTGGTCCACCAGACCTTGGATTTGTATTTCCAGCATTTATAGATCGTAGTACTGATATTCATTCTATTATGTATTACACAAAAGATGCAAAAGATCCTCATCCTGAATTTATGGAGGAAGCTTTAGGTTGTAGTTCAAAACAAACAGCTACAGAGCAAAAAGAAACATTCCAAAATATAATTCGTAAAGCTGTTGGAAGTGATGATGAAAAATCAGAGCATTTATTTATGGAAATTCAAGAAACTCTCAATACTATAGTAGATGATCATACTACTGTTAACGGCAAAAATGCTGAACCTATAGTTTTGAGTAATGATAATATTCAAGATATTTTAATCGAAAGTGGAGTTCCTGAAGAGATCACTGCAAAGATTGAAAAATCATATACAGAAGCATTTGGAGATACTCCGCCTGTAGCAGAAAATTTAATTGATAAAAAAGCACTTGCAGCAAATGAACAAAGAAAAAAGGAAGAAAAACTTGAAAAGAAAGTACGCATATTAGAAGAAAGACTTGAAAAGACAAAACTGGATGCTTTAGCAGATTCAGAGAAAGAAGCTGCTTTAGAATCAGAAACTGAATCAGCTTTGAATAAGATCTTAGATTCAGAGCCTAATTCTGCTTTAAAGACAGAATCTGATACCATCTTAGAAGTGGCTTCTGACTCTAATTTAGATGAAAATCTTGATTCAGAAACAGCATCTGATGCAAATAATACTGAAAACTCTGAAATAGAAACTGAGGTTAGTGATGCTCCAAATTATGATATTGTACTTAATGTAAAACCTCAAAAAGTATCTCAAATAAAATCACAAATAATAGACGGAAAGAAATGTATTATAATTCCTATAGATGATGATGAACAAGCTAAAGTAAATGGCGTTAATGCTTTGCTTTAACTGACTGTAAATAATACTTTTCTCATTTAAATAGCCATAAAGATCCTGATTAAGGGTCTTTATGGCTATTATAATCTGTATATAATTCAATAATGAGTTCACATTTAAAATTCAGAAAGTTATATACCTTATTAAACCTAAAATATAGGGGCTTGATTCTAATAGATATAATATGATTCAATATTCATTACTTTATATACATTCCACCAGGAGTTTCTGATAAATTAACTATGATATTTTTCTTTTGAGTATACGCTTCTAGTATAACTTTGTGAGTTTCCCTGCCTATACCAGATTCTTTGTATCCACCAAATGTTGCACCTGCTGGGAAAGTATTATAAGTGTTAACCCATATACGTCCAGTCCTTATTCCTTTAGCAACTCTTATAGCACGATTTAAGTTAGTAGTAAATACTCCACCACCTAAACCATATTCACTATCATTTGCCATAGCAATGACTTCTTCTTCTGTCTTAAATTTAATTACAACTCCAACTGGCCCAAATATTTCTTCTCTAGCTACTCTCATATCATTAGTGACATCTGTAAGTAAAGTAGGTTTCATAAAGTATCCATTCTTAGCATCACCCTCGATGAATCTTTCCCCTCCTGTCGCTACTTTTGCTCCTTCTTGTTTACCTATTTCTATATATTTAAGAATTTTTTTAAGTTGAGATTCACTAACTTGCGCTCCCATTTGAGTATTAGGATCTAATGGGTTTCCAACTTTAACTTTTTCAAAAGCAGCAATTGCTTTTTCCATAAATTCATCATAAAAATCTTCTTGCACAAATATTCTAGAACCTGCAGAGCAAACTTGTCCTTGGTTAAATAAAATTCCCAATTGAATACCTTCTAATGCAATGTCCATATTTGCATCACTAAAGAAAATATTAGCTGACTTTCCTCCAAGCTCTAAAGTTGCAGGAATAATACGTTTAGCCGCAGCAAGTCCAATTTGTCTTCCAACTTCTGTAGATCCTGTAAATGCTAATTTATCAAGACATTCATGATTTTGTAAATATTCACCACTCTTTGATCCTTTTCCTGTAATAATGTTAATTACACCACTAGGAACAATACTTTGTATTAGTTTCATAAGCTCTAATACGCTCAATGAAGTAGTACTTGATGGCTTAAATACTGAAACATCTCCAGCTGCTAACACTGGGGCTAACTTCCAAGCCGCCATTAAGAATGGAAAATTCCAAGGGACTATTTGCCCTACAACACCAATTGGCTCACTTAATATTAAATTTAAAGTATTTTCATCTATCATTGTTGCAGAACCCTCATCAGCACGAATAACACCTGCAAAATATCTAAAGTGATCTGCTGCTAATGGAATATCTGCTCCTGTTGTCTCTCTAATTGGTTTTCCATTATCTAAAGTTTCTACTGTAGCTAAGTATTCTGCATTTTCTTCAATAATATCAGCAATTTTATTTAATATATTTGCTCTTTCTACAACAGTAGTTTTGCTCCATGTAACAAAGGCTTGTCTTGCAGAATTAACAGCATCATCTACATCTTTTTCTGTAGCATCTGCAATCTCAGCTAAAAATTCCCCATTAGCTGGATTATAAGTCTTTATTGTAGCTCCATCTGAAGCATCTCTCCATTCTCCATTGATAAATAATCTATATCTATTTTCTAATTTAACATTCATAATAAACACCTTTTTTCCTCATATAATCGATCTTTTATAATTTTATTATAGCACTAAATTAATTGTATTCAATATAAAATAATTATTTAACAATAATAATTATCCATATATTTATTGGTAAATATTTAAATTACACGGTGTTCCTGTATAATATTATAAAATTTTTTTATTTAAAGACAAAAAAGTATAATATAAAACAAACACTTTGTTAAGAATTTATTTTATATTATACCTTTCATATTTGAAAAAGGTGCTATATTTATTTCTTATTAATAATTAAAATTTAGCTCTCTTACTCTCTTTTCCTATTCCTTTATTAAAATGTCTAATGTATGTGCACTTGCTCCAAGCAACTCTGGTCTTTCACATGTAGAAAAATGATAGTTAATAAAAAGCTTAAATGTCTCTTCATCCATAGCATTTAAAACAGATCTCATGTAATTCGCTGGTCCATCTGCTGAAATTAATTTTATCCTTTTTAGTCTTACTTCTTCATTTAGCTTATTGATATCTTCAATCCTTACATAATCATATAAATCTTTTGGTTCAGATATAACATGAAAATCATCAGTAAGCTTTCCATTTTCAATAGATGAACGAATATTATTTTCCTTAAAACCATATGTTATTACGCTATATTCATTCATACAATAAGCTACTAAGATAACTCCTCCAACTTTTGTTACTCTCTTCGCCTCTTGCAAGGCTTTTGCTTTATCCTGAAAATTGTATAAGTGATACATCGGTCCAAATACCAATGTCATATCAAATGTATTTTCTTCAAATCTTGATAAATCTAATGCTGTCCCTTGATATGCTTTTACTGAACTTCCTTTTGATTTCAAAATACCTAGATTATGCTTTACAAGCTCAATTGCTGTAACATCATACCCGTCATTTGCTAGCTCCACAGAGTATCTTCCTGTTCCAGCACCAACATCTAAAATTTTGGAACCATTATTCTTTTCTAGATACTCATGAATATATTTCATAGAAGTTAAGAACTCAACTTGTGCATATTTTCTAGTTAATCTTTTATCCTCACAAAATTTATTATAGTATTTCTCTAATTCCATTGTCATCTCTTTACGTTCCTCACCTATCATTTATTAGAAATTATTAAATATAAATATTAATTTCTTTCCTGATTTCTAACAACTATTATACTATAGATTGCAACTATTAAAAATATAGATTTATTCTTTAAATATCTATGAATAAAGGTAACCCCACAAGAATCTAATTTCTAGATTCTTGTGGGGTTATCATGAAATAGAAATACTCTTTTTACAAATACACAACTATTAGAAAAATAATATTTTATAAGTCAATATAAATATAATTCCCTATCATCTTATAATTGTCACTGTATTTTCCTTCAATATTTTTTTCTCTGGCTTAATACCATCTATATAACCAATACAAATAGAACCACAAACCTTATGTTTTTCTGAAATTCCTAAGCGTGTAAGTAACTTTCTTACATTTTCATCATTGTCAAACCATGTTAATTGATTTATCCAACATGCTCCAAGTTCCAAGTAATTTGCGGTTAAAAGCATATTTTCTATAGCACAAGCACTATCTGCCATTGCATTACTATAGTTAGACTCATTCGATACTATAATCAAGGTTGGAGCGTTGTAATAAAAATTGTAGTCATCTTTCTTCGATGCAACTTTACCTGCCTTTTTACTTTTATAGGTATTTTCATCAACTTCAAGCTTTTCAAAAGCTTTTTTAATATATCCATTTAACTCTAAAAGAATTTCTTTATTTTGAACTACAGTAAATTGCCATGTTTGAGAGTTGCCTCCACTTGGTGCATGTTTTGCTGAATCTAAAATTGTAAATAGTTCCTCATCTTTTATTTGTTCCTCTTTGTATTTTCTTATACTTCTTCTTGATTTTATATTTTCAATTACATTTTCCATATTAATCCTCCTTTTTAATAATTATATTCTAAGTCTAATTCAAATAAAATGATAATCTTGGATATTAGAAAAGTGATTAAAACCTTGCAATCACTTTTCTTTGCCTATTTAATGATATCTAAAGATATAAATTAATAAATAATGTGCCATAACCTATGCCATATCAACTCTTTCTTTAATATTCTCTCCTCTTTTAGAATATAAAAGAAATAAACTTAACCCTAGTGCAACTACAAAGAAAATTGTAAAAAATCTGAAACTGGAATCTATAGACTTAACTAAATTTCCACTTATATTTACATTAGCAAAGCTTCCCAAACCTATAATTGCCTTAGAGACTACATCCGCAGGTATAATAACTTCTATTGTTAATATGGCTAATGTCTGACTTAATGCTTTACCAACATTCATTATAGTATAATGCATCCCTGATGCTGAACCAGATTGTTCTTTAGGCACTGCTGACAATACAGTTTTCGCTAACGACGGCCAAGCTAAGCCATTTGCTATTGATAATAATATTAGTGGTGTAACTATAGCCTTGACTGATAGCTCTCCCCCAAGATTTCCAAGAAAAAATATTCCTATAATAAGAAATACAATTCCAAATGTAAGAGTCTTTAATGATCCGATATTATCTACAAGTTTACCTGCAAAGGGACCTAATATAAGCTGTGGTACAGATAGTGAAATCATCAATAGCCCAGACATAGTAGGACTCAAATGTAATGCACTTTGCAAATATATACTCAACAATAAAGGTAATGAAAAATATGCAATACAATAAAATAATGTAATTACAAGTCCTATTGAATAATTTCTGTACAAGAGCAGCTTGAAATTAAATAATGGATTTTCTACGCGTAATTCTGTGATTATAAATGCAACCCATAATAAAATTGTAACTATACATAGCCCTAAAGTTTTATATGATACCCATCCTAATGATTGTCCTTCTGAAAGTACTATCATCGTTAATATTAAACCTAAGCTAAATGTTAATATCCCAATCCAGTCATTTTTTTGATTAATATTAGGTTTAGTCTCTTCCATTACTAAAAATGCTCCAATTATGCAAAGAAGTACAAAAGGTACTGTAATGAAGAATATTGATCTCCAACCAAAGCTGCTAATTAGAGCACCACCAGCTACTGGTCCAATTATTGCTCCAATAACCCATGAAGTAGCATTAATACTCAAGGCTAGCCCAAGCTCATTACTATGAAAAGTCTTAATTATAGTTGGAGTTGCAGTTGCCATAGCTAATGCTGCTCCACCTCCTTGAATTAGCCTATATAAATTTAAAGTCAATCCTGAGTCTGCAATTCCACAAAGTATTGTACCAACTGCAAAAATTATAAGTCCTAACACGAAAATACGCTTTGTTCCAACTGTATCTGCCCATTTTCCAGCAGGCAATATTAAAACTGTACTTGCAATAATGTAACCAGTAATTATCCACAATCCAGTAGTTACTGAAATATTTAATCCTTCCATCATATTAGGCAAACCTATTATTACAATAGTAGAATCTAAATTTGTAATAAATGAAACTAATGTAACAACAAGTAGAATGCTCCATTTGTGTGATTTAGAATTTGTCATATAATCTCCTTATTTATAAATGGAATAAATTTTCGAGTGTAGATAACCCCTTATATGATTAATCCCATCGAAGCCATTTAATTTTGTTTTCTATACATAGTTTACAAGAGATTATATATAATGTAAAATGATTATATAAGATATCAAGATTCACTTTTAGTGATTTATATATTGGGGTGATAAAATGGAAAGTAGTGAATTAAGAATTTTCAGAGCTGTTGCTCAAGCAGGCAGCATAACAAAGGCTGCGCAGGCCCTGGGATATGTTCAATCTAATGTTACAGCTAGAATTCAACAATTAGAGTCTGATTTAAATACACAACTCTTTTATAGACAGCGAGGCATGATTTTAACTCCTACAGGTGAGAAATTATTAGCTTATGCAGAAAAAATCATTTATTTATTGGATGAAGCTGATAAAGCCTTAAATGATTGTTGCGATCCTTCAGGAAGTTTATCAATTGGTGCTGTTCACACAGTATCTGCAATACGTCTTCCTGAAATCTTATCTCAGTATCATAAAGCTTACCCTAAAGTTGATCTATCTCTTATAACAAGTCAATCAGATGAACTTATTTATAAAATAAAACATTTCCAGTTAGATGGTGCTTTTGTCAAAGCTCAATCCTTTAGCGATGAAAATATCGTAAGTGAACTTGTAGTCGAAGAAACCTTAGTACTAATATCAAATCCTAAATATGATAATATAGAAGATCTATATTCAAAACCATTTTTGATGAGTACAGCAGGATGTCCTAATAGAACACAACTTGAAAACTGGCTTAAATCTAAAGGCGTTCATAATATTCGATATATGGAATTTAATAATTTAACTTCTATTATTGAAGGGGTTATTGCTGATCTTGGTGCATCATTTGTACCAAAGTCCACTATTGAAGATTATGAAAAGAAAGGACTTCTAAAATCATTCTCAGTGCCCGATAAATATAATACTACAAAAACATTTTTTATAAGGCGGAAAGATTCTTTAATGACTAACTCACTTTCAAAATTCATTGAAATGACCGAGCTAAATACACCATATAAAAGAACTTAAAATATTAGCTGAATTCCTCATGAAAAATCAAAATTTCGTGGGGAATAGTTATGACTCCAACCCTTGCACGTAAATCAAATATTAAGTCGTATTTTTCTTTTTAAGCTAAAAAGAAAACTCACTAAATACACTTTCGCCTTTACCTAAAGGCTTCCTATCCCCTTCATAAAAACCGAATTCATCATCATCCTCCTCGTCGGTAACCTGAATATCCGTATTTTTCCTTACATCTTTCTTTGACTTCTTATTTTTATTCATTATTAAAGGTACAGGGATATTGTCTTTCAGTCCGCTATTAATTTTTACCGTGCTTATTATGTTCTTATTATCGCTGATTCCTGCATTTTCAATTTCTATGTTATTCTTAGTCTCAACGGTATTCTCTGTATCACCCTCATTGTTATCTTTCCGCTGTTGCTCTTCAATAATTTCATTGCCAAGCTCTTCTTCAACATCATGTTTTTCATCATAGATATTTTCAACACTTTTAGTTCCTTCGCTTTTTAACTTACTATCCTTTTTACTCATTTTTTCTTTATTCTCATCAATATCTTTTACCTTTGCTTTGATATTTTGATGCTTTGCAAAATTCTTTACTTTATAAACATTTTCTTCAACAACTTCAACCATTTCTAAGTCTATAAATGTATCTAATGCCAGTTTTACTTGACTTTCATCTCTATTAAATTCTATAGCTAAAGTCTTTAATGTATATGGAATGTTTTTTGACATATATAAGTTGCCATCTAGATTAACTTTCCCAGCTAAAATTACAATTCTGTTCCAGATATAATAAATAACATCTCTTTCTGGCATTCTATCTATTATTTTAAATTTTGTATCCTCATACATATCAACTCTGAATCTTACATATCTTCTCTCTTTCATCTTAATTGCTCCTCCTAAAAATTTTTATTTTTCTATTCTTTTCAATTAAGATATATGTCCCAATTCATAAAATAACATAATATTTATAAATTTTTTTCTATAACTTTTAAAAAACTAAAATAACTCACGAAAATCAAAATGTTAGATTTTCATGAGTTTCACTGCTGAGTTAATCGCTAACTAAGTTTGCCTCATAAATTATATTCAAACTAGTTTCATATAAAAAGGATAATTTTTATGATTTAGTTAGTAATATTGCCTTTAAAATAATCTTTTGCTACTAAATTAAATTGATGCTTTTCTTTAATTACATCTCTTAATAAAATTATTTTTACTTAATATTATTGGAGTTACAGGTTCACCATAAAAATCTTCTGCCTCTCCAATTACTTTGCATTCAAATTTCATTAACATATTTAGAGTTGCATCTCTTGCTTCAATGTAAATTTCGTCAGTATAAGAATTAAAAATTTCTTTTAATGAAGCTATAGCAAGCTTTTGACCTATTCCTATGCCTCTCAATCTTTTATCAACGGCAAATCTTCCCCAATGCCATTTGTCTTTTTCTTTCCATGCTGATACTACGCCAATAATATCTTCTCCCACTCTTGCGCACCACCAAATTGGTTTTAAATTTTCACTCACTGGAACCAATTCTGCTGGAATACTTTGCTCATTAGTAAATACTTCTGTTGCTAATTTAATTGCTTCTTTTATATAATTTTCAGAAATTCTTTCTATTAATATTCTAGAATCATTCTTCTTGAGATTGTTTTTTAATGCAAGAACGCGAAATAATCTAAATGCTCCTACAATATTTTCTGTATCCTCACTATCACCTAAATTTAAAATATCATTAATAAATTTATTTGCTTCATGGTCTCCACTATTTATAGCCTCAATACCTAATGGAAGAATACAAATATCTTTCATTCTTTTATCAGCTTCAGATTTCTTCAGCTCCAAATAATTTTTAGCCTCCAGATTATTAAGTATCCTGCTTAATGAAGCCTTATCAATACCCAAATTTATTAGCAATTCATTAAAAGGAGTTTTTCCATTTTGTTTTATGTAATTTAATATATGAGCTTGAGCTAGTGTCAATTCAGAATTTAAGCAATTGTGATTAAGCAGCCCTAATTCTCTCACAATTAACCTTACCTCTTTTCTAATTATCTCTTCGTTTCTCATATTCGCCTCCAAATTAATTGATATTATCAACAATTATAACTCACTTCCGTTTTTGTTACAAGTTAACTTTATAAATCAATTTATAATTTACAGAGCTTTTATGACTATTACTGGAAAGAAATAACGTGATACATTATTCTGAATTCTTGTGCTAAAAATATGGCATAATTATGATTCCATTAAGAGCAATAAGCTTAATGATAAATATTATTTATTCTAAGATAAGCTGTTTTAATTTATTTTTCGTGTCATCATCTATAGGCATTTGAATGGTGATACTTGCTCCCTCTATTTCTGTGGATCTAAATGAAATATAACTTAGGTATAAATCCCCTACTAAAGGATGATGCAAAAGTTTTTGACCTTCTGGTGTTCCCATAATACCTTGATTATTCCACCATTTATTAAATAGAGGATCTTTTTCATTTAATTCATTTATAATTGCATTTATTGTATTATCATTCTCATAATAGCCGTAATTTGCTCTCAATTGTTCAACACGTAATTTAGAATGCCCTTCCCAATTATCTAACAGTTCTTTTAGATAATCATCATTAAAAGCTCTCCAAACCGAGTTTCTTTCTTTTTCATCCATTTCTTCATAATTACCATAAACTTTTAGTGCCGCCATATTCCATCCAATCATTGTTAATTTACTATCAGTAACATAAGCTATGCTTGGATTTTGATTGTCTAAGAATTTTTGTAATGTATTAGAAATAGTAACAGCTGCGAAGTCTTCTACAGGTAATTTCTTATCTGATAAATTAAATAAATATCTTTTTTCTTCATTATTTAATTGCAAAACCCTACTCAAGGAAAGCAACACATCTATTGATGGATTAACATCTTGTCCTTGTTCAATACGCACATACCAGTCAATACTTACTCCGGCTAAATCAGCGACTTCCTCTCTCTTTAATCCTTTCACCCTTCTTTTTTTATCAAATTTGAGTCCAAATTGTTCTGGTCTTAATGTGGATCTTTTCTTTTTTAAAAATAATCCAAGTTCTTTGTTTTTAGATATCATTATTATCGCCCCATCTCTATTCATATAAACTTTATTATTATATATGTTGTAATTCACAATAAACATTTCACAATTGCGGCTAAAATTCTTGCAATACTTTTAGAATTATGATTAAGGTCTGCCAAACATAGTATTATTAATCATATGATAACTTAGCTTCTATTTAAAATAATACTTTCATTATACACTATCTTCATAAGCTATAGAGAGGAAGATGTAAAAATGAATAGAGCTTTAGAAAACAAAAATTTTTCAAACAAATTATTATTTATTTTATCAATTATTTGTGCAATTATAGTAGCTAATTTGTACTACGATCAAGTTTTATTAACCAATATTTCCAATGATTTTTTTATACCTGCTTCATCATCCGGTAAGCTTGTAACAGCTATACAGATAGGCTATACAATTGGATTGTTGTTCATTGTTCCACTAGGAGACAGGTATAGTAGAAAACTATTAATAATTTTAAGTATTATTTGTTCAGCTATATTATTATATTTAATGACTTTAGTCTCTACCTTTAATTTAATAGTAATTGTAGGCTTTTTTATGGGGATTTCAAGTGTTTCGGCACAGCTTATAATCCCATTTGTTTCGTCAAATATTTCGTCAGAAAAACGAGGTATAATAGTTGGTCACTTATTAACCGGAGTATTTCTTGGAGTTTTACTCGGTAGGGTTCTAGGTGGAGTTCTAGGCCAATTAATTGGCTGGAGAGGAGTACATGAATTTGCAGCAATAGTTCTATTAATTTTTGCAGTATACTTATTTTATTCTCTCCCAAAGGATAATGTAGGAAAGGAAAGTTCATATAAAAATATCATACTATCTTTACCTCCATTATTAAAAAAAGAAAAAGTATTAAGAGAAACAATAGTTTTTGGTGCTGCTGCCTTTTGTGCCTTTAATATTTTCTGGGTCTCATTATCATTTATTTTAGAAGGTTCTCCTTATAATTATGGAAGTGCAATAGTTGGACTCTTCGGCTTTTTAGGTATAGCAGGTGCGTTAGCCGCTGGATTTTCTGGAAAACTTACAAATAGCAAAAAAGTAAGCTTATGGAACCTTTTTGCTTTAGCTATAATGTTTATCTCTTTTTTAATCTTAGGTATAGGCTGGTCTAAACTTATAATTATAATTCTTGTGACCTTTACTTTAGATGTTGGTTCAAGAATAAATATGTCTTTAAACCAAGGACGTATTTATAAACTTAGTCTCCAAAATCACAGTAGATTAAATTCCCTTTACATGGTTGGATATTACTTAGGTGGGTCCCTTGGTTCATGGATAAGTACCTCTGTATATCATTCATTTGGTGTTATTGGAATTACAATTGCAAGTTGCAGTGTACTTTTACTAGCGTGTGTTTATTATTTAATCACTAATAATCTTTTAAATAGAGAAAATAACACTAAATCCTCAAGTGCATTTACCTCTAAAAATCAACCAACTCATCAGTAATTTGTGAAATGCTTCAAAATATAATACAAAAATAACAAGCTGATATTCCTAAAAAAATTATTTAGTAGTAATACTGCCATGACTATTTATCCTATGATAATTTATCATCTATTTAAAAGAATTCTTTAATTGTATAATGGATTAAAAAGAATTTACTTTCATTATATTTATGATTTCTAGTGAAGATATAAACTTAAAATTTTAGAAGCTTTATAAATATGTTCATCTAATAAATTGAATTCTTAAATTGGAAATCTATATATATCTTTAATACAATGATACCTATTAAATAAACCTTATTATTTAGCTGAATATGTTTAAAGTAAAGGAGAAGATAAAAATGAATTTGATAACTGTAAATCAAGATAAATGTATTAAATGTGGTTTGTGCGTAAATGAGTGCCCAGAACGTGTATTAGAACTTAGTGAAAATGGACCTAAAGAAATTTGCGGTGATGAGTGTATTTCCTGTGGTCATTGTGTAGCTATATGCCCAATGAAAGCAATTGATAATATAAAAACACCATTAGCCAATCAAACCAGCTCGAAAAAATTTCCAAAACTAAGTCCTGAGGAAGCAGAAAACTTTCTTCGTTCAAGGCGTTCAATCCGTTCATATAAAGAAACTCCTGTCCAAAGAGAAAAATTAATAGATCTTGTGAATATTGCACATTTTGCTCCTAGTGGACATAATCTTCAAGGAATATCTTATACTATCATTGATGATAGAAAAATACTTGATAAAGCTGTTAAAATTATCATTGAAGAATTTGAAAAGGATAATGTATCGAGTGAATTTACAAAGCCATACCGTGAAAAAGGAATTGATACAATTTTGCGTGGAGCATCTAGCCTTGTCCTAGCAACTGCTAATTCAAACTTTCCACGAGGAAGAGAAAATTCAATTCTTTCATTAACATATTTGGAGCTATATGCGCCAACACTAGGCTTAGGATCATGTTGGGCGGGGATGTTTGAAAGAATTGCTATGAAAGATAATTCTCCATTACTTAAATTATTTAACATCCCTGAAAATAAGAAAATCACTGGTGCTATTATGGTGGGATATCCTAAATATACTTATCCAAGATTAGTTGATAAAAATCCATTAGAGTTTACTTTTGTAAATTAGCATTGCTCTATAAAATCAAGATAATATTTGAATATTTTACATTAAAACAACCCACTAAAATCTACTATCTATTTTAGTGGGTTTCATGGTAGAAAGAAAAATGCAAGACAAAATACTCTTTGTTGCATAAGTTCAACTAAATTCAACTGTTACTATAAAGCTCTATCTGAAAATTTTTACTTTATAAACATGATGACTTCTTTAGCTGATCAGCGCTTCTTCTTAAATGTAGATTTCAGTGCTCGTTTTACTACATCAACAAAACTTAATGAATAAACCATATGATTTGGATCAACATAATTTCGAACAGCACGAAGCACTTTCTTTGCTTCTTTAGAAGAAAAAGTATATGTTCCATTTTTCTTCGTTCGAATTGCATATCGTGGAATCCATTTTCCTTTAAATAATACAGATGCAATGACATAGTCAACTTCTTCCCAAGGAATTTGAATAAATTTACGATAATCACGAGAATTATAGAACTCAAAACCTTTGTCACCTATCATAATCTTGCCGTAATCTGCAACGCCAGCAAAAGATGTTGCATCAATTGCTAGATCAACCTTTGTATTGAGTGACTCAACCATCCTATCTACCTCTTTTCTACTTATATACACATTTATTTTTATTATATATTCTTTACATGTTTTTATCAATTATTCCAAAGTCTATTAAAAGTAACACGATTAATATTGTTAACAAAAGCCCAGGCTAAAAAGCCTAGGCTAAGTAAAAAAGTACTACATTAAACCGATCAAGTGGAAAACAATACCAATTATGAACAATCCAAGAATTATAAGAATTGGAGATACCTTCCTCTTAAGTAACCACATACAAAGAAGTGTAATTAATAATCCTACAAATCCAGGGATTAATGAATCTAAGTTATTTTGTAGTGTTGTAATCTTAGTATCAGTTAATGACATACCAGATGCTTGTTGTAATAGAGCTTGCTTAACACCCTCTGCTCCAGCAGGAAGTTTGCTCCAATCAATAAATGCACCATCACTTAATTTAACAGATGATACTACTGGTGCAAATTTAACAGATACCCATCTGTTAACTAAGGATCCTAGGATGAACATACCAAGGATAGATGCTCCTTTTGTAATATCTTGTAGCATATTACCTGATAAATCTTCACTAATACGAGATCCTGCTTTGTAACCAAACTCTTGTGTATACCACATAAATGCCATACGGATTATATTCCAAGCGAAGAAGAATATAATTGGCCCAAGGATGTTACCACCTAGAGCAAGTGAAGCAGCTAATGCTCCTAAAATTGGTCTTACAGTAAACCAGAAAACCGGATCTCCGATACCAGCTAAAGGTCCCATCATACCAATCTTAACACCTTGAATAGTTACATTGTCGATTGGTGCACCATTTGCACGTTCTTCTTCCAAAGCTAATGTTACACCAACAACTGGTGAAGCTACATATGGGTGAGTGTTAAAGAACTCTAAGTGACGTTCTAATGCTGCAGCTCTCTCTTCTTTAGTCTTATATAATTTTCTGATTGCTGGAATCATTGCAAATGCCCAACCACCATTTTGCATTCTTTCATAGTTCCAAGAACCTTGAAGGAAAAATGAACGGAACCAAACAGAAATACGGTCTTTTTTTGTTAATTTTAATTCTTTTGACATTTTCGTTTCCTCTCCCTTCTTAGTATCTATCTATTAGATCCCCTAAAGGATCACCAGTATTTGAACTTCCACCATTACCTGAGCCACCTTGTTTGCTAAGTGCTAAGTAAAGAAGTGCTAAAGCTACACCTATTGCACCAAGTCCGATAAGTGTAATTTGTGAAACAGTTGCTAATACAAAACCAATTGCGAAGAATGGCCATACTTCTTTTGTAGCCATCATGTTGATTACCATTGCATAACCAACAGCTACAACCATTCCACCACCAATTGCTAAACCACCAGTTAACCAAGTAGGCATAGCAGCAAGTAATGAACTAATAGGACCAGCACCGATTGCTAATATTAAAGCTGATGGAATCGCAATACGTACACCTTGTAAACAAATAGCAGCGATTTGCCACATATCAATAGCTCTAAGATTTCCTTCTTTAGCAGCAGCATCCATAAAATGTACGAACGCTGTAGCAAGTGTACGACAAATAATTGTTAATAATAATCCTGCAACTGCTAAAGGAACAGCAATAGCGATTGCTGAAGCAACTCCTGCTTCACCTTGACCTCCAAGAACTAAAATGATTGCAGATGCAACAGCGGCTAATGCTGCATCAGGTGCTACAGCAGCACCAATATTTGCCCAACCTAAGGCTATCATTTGAAGAGTACCACCTAAGATTAAGCATGGTAGTAAATTACCTGTAACCAAGCCAATTAACGTACAAGCAATTATCGGTTGGTGAAATTGGAATTCATCTAAGATACCTTCTACACCAGCTAAAAATGCTATTAAAATGACTAATATAATTTGAACTATATTTAAAGTCATGGTTATTAATCCTCCTTTTTCTCTAAATAACTAGATTATTTTAATTTTTTTAATTCATCTTGTGCTTTTTTAAGTATTTCGTCCATATTTGCTTTTGAATCATTTGGTACTTTACGCACATCAAAAGTAAGTCCAGCTTGTTTAAGCTTATTAAATATATCGATATCTTCTTGATTGAAAGCTAAAACTTTGCTTGGTTGAACCTTACCTGGAGAGTGAGCCATTGAACCAACATTGATTGTCTTTAGCGGTATTCCGCCTTCTACAGCTCTAAGCACATCTTTTGGATTTTCAAAAAGAAGCATTGCACGTTGGCCTCCAAAATGCTTATCATCTTTTGCAAGTTTAATCATATGATCAACTGGAACAACATGAGCCTTAACCCCCGGAGGAGAAGCTTGCGTGATCAAATTCTTACGAAGAGTATCTCTAGCTACATCATCTGACACGACAATAATTCGTGTAGGATTTACAGTTTTTGTCCAAGCAGTTGCTACTTGACCATGAAGTAAACGAGAGTCGATACGAGCTAAAACGTATTCAAACGATCCAGGTGCACCTGCATTAGATTGCCCTGCTCCCGCTCCTGAAGCATTACCAGTATCTGCTGGTTCTAACTCTTCGGGTTTAACTTTAACTCCTTCTTTACCTGCATTTAAGATATAAGCTGCAATTTCATGAGCAGATTCCATTGAAAGACGTGCACCATAAGTTTCAATCAACATTGGTAAATTCAAACCAGCTACGATTGCCCATTTATCCTTATGTTCTTCAAATAGCATATTCGCTTGGTTGAATGGTGTACCACCCCAAAGATCAACTAAGAATAAAACCTCATCTTGGTTGTCAAAGGATGCGATTGCATCTTTCATTTTTGCTCTAAGATCATCAGGTCCTTCGCTAGGCATAAGCGTAACAGCTTTTACGTTTTCTTGTTCTCCGAAAATCATCGCACCAGATTGCATGATGCCTTTAGCAAATTCTCCGTGACTAGCAAGAATAATTCCTACCATTTTTATACCTCCTATTTTTTATTTGTTACAAAAACAAAAGGCATAAGCATTTGGAAATAAAACAATAGTATATATTCGTATATCGTCACAATATTTGTACACTAAAATTAAATCATAAAAAAATATGATAATACCCTATAAAAACTGTACAAAATATGTGTTTTAACGAATAAATATTACTTCATTTTACTTCTCTATGCTTATGCCTGATCGAATCAGTAACATGCTAGATATTATTTATTATTATTTCATTATAGTCTACTAAAAGCCCCTCTCTAAGAACCTCTCTCTAGACTACGTTTTCATAATAACACTTTTCTTTTAGTTATGCAATACATTTTTTAAGATTTTTAACTGACTTTCATAAAATAATTTTTATACTATAAATTTCCCACTTTTATAAAAAACATATTCTATTCAAACTCGCTTTATATTAGAAATTCCTTCACCATTTTAAAAACATCAAAAGAACAAAATGAAATAATATCTTCAAATTAACATACACACTATTCATAAAGGATGAGAGAAGTCTAGGTAATAATTATTTATTTATATTCAAACTGTTTATAATTATTTTTCTTTATGCCAAATAGAAACCTAATTCTAGGAATTCTATAAACTACTTCGGATATAATAATTGTTACCACAAAAGGCAATATCAATACAAATATATAATTGAAAATTATTGGAAGTTCAATAATAATAAATTTATTTTCCACAAAATAAAAACCCACGAAAATCCGAATTCCAAATTTTCGTAGGTTTCATGTTGATGACGAAGAACTACCTTTATAATTCACCATCTTAAAGACATATAAAATCGCCTAACTAATTAGTGAATATAATCCGTACCAATCTTACTTTTCTTCGCATCCTATTGTGCAGTTTATGTATAAGCTTTTAGATCTTTTAATATTTTATAAATACTCTATTTATAACTGTTGCTATACTTAGTAACAACTTCTTTAAGTTTCATAACTTCAATTGGTTTACTAATATAATCATCCATACCTGTATTAATGCATATATCTCTATCTCCTCCCATTGCATATGCTGTCATTGCGATTATAGTAATATGTTTACCAGTTAACTTTTCTTTTTCCCGAATTATTTTTGTAAGTTCGATTCCGCTCATATCTGGCATCTGAATATCCATAAGAATTATATCAAAATCCTCATTTTCAAGCATATTCAATGCTTCTAATCCATTTGAAGCTATTTTTATTTTCCACCCTGCAAGCTTACATAATTGATTCATAAATCTCTGGCTGATAATATCATCTTCAACTTGTAATATACTAGTTTCATGATAAGCCTTGTTATCTATACACACTTTTTGAATATTTGATGATTCCTTACTATCACTAGCAATATCAAACAAACAAGTAAAGTAGAATGTACTTCCTTTACCATACTGACTTTCAACAGATATTTCTCCCCCCATAAGTTCAACGATATTTTTAGAAATAGCAAGCCCCAGACCAGTCCCTTGAAATTTTTTTGAAGCCGATATATCTAACTGCGTAAAATAATTAAATAATCTCGGAATGTCTTCTTCCTTAATTCCAATCCCTGTATCTTTTACAGAAAACATTAGCTTCACTCTATTCTCTTTATCCTCAACTTTATCTACGGATACTTGAATTTTACCTTTTTCAGTAAACTTAATTGCATTTCCTATTAAATTGCTTAAAACTTGCATTAATCTGCCCTTATCTAATATGATTTCATTCGGTAAATTATTATCAACAATAATCTCAAGATTCAGTCCTTTATTCTCTGCTAAATATGTAAATAAATTTCTACTTTCATTCATTAAATTAAATATATTTACACGTTCTGGCTTTAGTTCAATCTTGCCTACATCCATTACTGAGAGATCAAGTATATCATTAATAATCTGAAGAAGATGTTTTGAAGAAGTTTCAATCATTTTTACTATGTCAATTTGCTCATCTGTCAACTTTGAAAATTCCAATAAGCTAGTCATTCCCATAATCCCATTCATAGGTGTCCTTATTTCATGACTCATATTTGCCAGAAACTGACTTTTAGCTGAGTTTGCTCTTTCTGCTTCCTCTTTTGCAGCCTTAAGCTTAGTCTCAGTTAACTTATGCCCTTCTATTTCTTCTTCTAGCATACAGTTTGTTTCTTCCAGGTTTCCATTAACCTCCAACAGTTGAGAAGTACGTTTATCAACAAGAACCTCAAGCTCATTATTCAATGAAAGAAGTTCCTCATTTGTATCAATTAATTTCTCATAAATCTTTGAATTAAAAAGCATTATTCCTAGAATTATCATGATTGTTTTTGATAAATCTAAGTAGTTTTCCATATAATTAGGGAACATAATATCTTCCACTTCCATATAACCCATTAATTCATTATTAAAAGTTATCTTGAAAATAAATCCTGCTCCTGAGGAAGTAAGAAAATAACTTTGCCTAAATTCTGAGTTGTCGATATTATATAGTTCACTTTTGTACAACTTATCTTTATGGAAAATTATTTTTCCCTTTTTATGTTCAATTACAGGAAGAAATGCGAGATGCTTAGCACCGGTCAACATTTCAAATAAAGTAAAAATATTCTTAATCAGGTCTTCACGTTTTAAAAGTGTTGCTTTTTTTTCAAGAAAATCAAATACAAGAGCATAATCAGTGACCTGCTTGTTTTTTAAATTTAAAATGTATTCTAGTCTGTTAACTTTCCAATTTTTATATGAATTATTTATAATGCTTGAAAAGCAATCCAAACCTACATCTATAATTTCATATTTCATTCCTATATATTCTGAAAACTCTATTAAATCAAGTAGGATATTGCTATATACGCCACTGTCAATAAGAACCACCTTTTTACAGTATTCTGAAAAAAATTCACGTGCAGTTTCTTGATTAAATCCGTATATGTCCATAATAATATGCTTCCATCTTTTTAGCCAACCTGGTGTAGTCAAATAATACCCCATTGAAGAAAGGTAATTTATTAGATCACTTCCAGCCAATAATGAAAGACATGAATTGAAGATACTTTCGCCAACAAGATTCTCATCTTTTCCAGAGCTCTTCTGAGTTGGCAGCAAAATAACTGAATCGCTGCAATAACCTGACGCAATAAGTCCATCATATAATTTCTGTCTTTGACGATTGCAATTTATACAATCCATTGAATAGTATTTAAATTCAATCTCTCCATTTTTCAATCCCCCTAGCATACTCTCCACTTCAGCTTTGAAACTTTCACAAATTAAAATACATAGTTTATCGTTCATATAATCACCTCCAATTTAATGGATATCTTCCCCACTTATTTACACTCTCTGATATTTCATAAAGAATATCCTCACTAACCTGATAAGGAATGTCCCCTAAACTGTCACATAGGATGAAACCACCACCAACTCCAGCTTTTTTTATCGCTTCCTTAACATTATATTCAGCATCAGATCTGGTCCATCTGCACATTTCAATACCATTTAGATTTCCAAGCAATGTAGCTCTTTGATCAACACTTTTCTTTATTTCAGCTAGATCGTCAGAATGGCTTACCAGAATAGCTTTAATCCCAGCTTCAAGGATTTCCTCGAGTATTGAGGCAGAACTTGCCGAGGAAGTAGCTATGGCTACATCACTTTTAATAGTGGGTATTGTTCTCTTTGCAGAAGGAAATCCAGTCTTTAAATATATACTTTTAGGAATAACTGAAGATACAGACATAGAATCTATATATGATATAAATGTTGCACCTGCCCTCAATTGCATATTTGCCCATTCAGTGCAAAACCTTTCATTGATTTTTATAAGATGCTCCAACAACTCTGGTTTTTCATAAATAAGTTCAATATACTTATCAAAACCCATTTGAAGAATAGGAAGTGAAAAAGGAGATAACACGCCCCCAGCAATAGGGACCGACATCCCCACTTCCTCCTTCAGTATTGATATTGTCTCAAGACAGTTTCTAAGAATTTTTGAATTTTTAACATCTGGTGGTTGTAATTTTAAAATATCGTCAAAGTTTTTTATTACTGGTTCACCAGCATTTGGAGAACCTGCTTCATTGAAAATAACTTCACTTCCAAAAGCTGCATACTCATGAGCAGCAGAATAAAATGGATTCAAACAATCATTATTAAATTTTTTAAGAAGTATCATTTGTCCTCTTGCAACATTCTCAGGTTTACTAAAATAGTTTTTAATTGATACATCTAAAAATTTTGCGCAGTAATGTGTACACATTAAAAACAATGGAACCTTGTCTGGTTCATGCTTACTCATAGTTGTCAACACTCTTTCCATAGAAGTATACCTTTTTTCCATTAAGAATCCTCCTTCATCCATTGTTCTATAATAGCGACATTATCTGCCGCGCTTTTCCCCATTTTATCTGCGCCAACTTCTTCCCAAAGAGTGCTATCCATTAAAAAAGGTGCCCCCCCAACCAATATTTTAATTGAAGGATCCTTTTCATGAAGCATTTGAGATATTTTCTTAATTTTTAAAGCAGATGGATACATTAATACTGATATCATAAGTATTTTTATCCTATCTTCAGTTACTCTCTTTATTATCTCCTCTGGTCCACTTATAGAACCGTAGTCTATAAGGTCAAAACCACTTGACCTCACAACAGCACTTACGATTTTCTTTCCAAGAGTGTGATAGTCCTCAAGAGTCACTATTGCAATCGGCTTTGCATTCTTAATTGTGAAATTTTTTTCATCCAAAATAGAAATAGCAATTTCCTCACAAAGCCTGCTGCTCATATATATCTGTGATAAAGCTACTTCTCCTCTTTCCCACTTCTCCCCAATGGAAGTCAAGGACTTAACTATATACTCATCAATAAAATCAATCCCATTTTTTTCAGCTAAAAAATGTTGAAGAATTTTATTAACTTCTAACTTATCATAATTAATCAAAGCCTTTTCAAATACCTCCCAATTCATCATTTAGCTCCCTTCTTTATTAAGTAAACTTTTTAATTTCACTTAATATTTTCTTGTTACTTTACACCATAGTTTTATGTTAAGAAATATTTATATTTAAATAATTTAAAATTTTTATATGAATGTTAGTGGATTCTCCACTCAGTTATGTTAAAGAGTAATTGAATTATTAATAAAACTATTATACTCTTTATTATTATATTTTAACATTATTTGCATATAAATTCCTATTAATTACAACTTAAATTCCTTATCCCCACTTTTTGGTACTATTTAAATATCAACTTAAATCTCATTAGTTATGAGTAAAAATTTTATTGAATTCATCAACCAAATTAGTTGCACAAGAAACTAATTTATGTTACTATAATATTAGTTGCAAAGGAAACCAATATTGCAAAGGAGAGATCATTCATGGAAAAAGATATACAAAAAGATAAGGTTCTTTGGACAAAAAACTTCGTTATTATAAACATAATAAACTTATTAATATTTTTTGGATTTCAAATGTTATTACCTACACTTCCGCTCTATGCAAAAAAACTCGGAGGGACAAACTCTGTTATTGGATTAGTAACTGGAGCGTTTGTAGTATCTTCAGTAATAATTAGGCCAATCTCTGGATTACTTCTTGATAAGTTAGGCCGACAAAAGGTGTTTTTAGTTGGATTATTTATATTTATTATATCAGTACTTTCTTATTCAATAGTTCCATTTATTAGTGCAATTATTATGATACGTTTTATCCATGGCTTTGGCTGGGGTGCAGTAAGTACAGCTTCTAATACAATTGCTTCGGATAATATCCCAAATGATCGTTTTGGAGAAGGAATGGGATATTTTAGTCTGACAAGTAGTTTAGCTATGGCAGTAGCTCCTACAATTGGATTATTTGTGATATCAAAATATAGCTTTCAAGCTCTATTTTTAACATCTACTATACTAGCCGTACTTGGGGGTATTATTGCTTTTAAATTAGAATATAAAAAAATTGAAAATAAAGAGCAAACTAAAATAAAAGCTTCATTGTATGAAAAAATATCTATAAATCCTTCTATTATAGTATTTTTTGTAACAATAACTTATGGTGCATTAACCAGTTTCTTACCTCTTTATGCTTCACAAAAAGGCATAGAGAACATTGGAATTTTCTTTACAGTCTATGCAATATCCTTATTTATATCTAGACCAATATTCGGTAAAATAATAGATAAATTAGGTTTTGACTATGCAATTATTCCAGGTTTTATATGTGTAATTATATCTATGTTGCTGTTATCTGAGTCTTCAAATATTAGCATGTTTTTAATCGCCGCATTTATTTACGGAATAGGCTTTGGTGCAACTCAATCTACTTTACAGACAATGGCCATGGTTGGAGTTCCACCTTCACGTCTAGGTGCTGCCAATGCTACATTTTTCACTGCATTTGATTGTGGTATAGGATTGGGTGCAGTAATTTTAGGAGTAGTTTCATCAAACGTTGGATATGCTCAAATGTATCTGTGGGCAAGTGGGGCTGCTATTATAGCATTTATTCTCTATTTCATTATTGGTAGAAAAAGAAAACTTCAAGTACAAGAGTAGTGTTTTACCTTAGGATTAGTACGTAATACAAATTCTCAAAACGTATATTAATCACATACAAAGTTAGCTCTGCGTTTTATCAATGGCAGAGTTTTCTTTTTGCAAATAATACAATCTATATTTTAAAATACCAATTCATAATTTCAAAAAATATATATCCTAGTAAATCATTGAAACTATAATTATTTATATATATAATTTAAGATGGTTTTATCCGATATCTAGCATCCGTAGCACTCCCTTTTCTTTAAGCGGGAGATAACGGCTGCACACTTCTGGACAAAGTGCCCCTTGAGGGTATAAGTTCAACTAAATTCAGCTGGATTTAAAACTCCACCTGAAAAGTTTCACTTTTTAGGAAACTAATGTAAAGGAGATAAGTAACTATGGAAAACATTAGTAAACTTAATGCAGCAATTTATAGAAATGCTCAGAGCATAATAAATTCAAAGCTTATAGATTTAAATATTAGAAGTGGCCAACATGATTTTTTATATGTGATTTCAAAAAATGAAGGTATAAGTCAGAAAGAGTTAAGTGAGTTTCTGTATGTAGGTAAATCAACTACTGCAAAAGCAGTAAAAAATCTAGTAGCAAATGATTACGTAAAAAGGATTCAGGATGAAAATGATAAGCGTATTTATAGGCTATATCTAACAGATGCAGGAAAAAAAGTTATACCTAAGATAGATGCAACCTTTTTAGAATTAGTTGCTATTTTTTCTAAAAACTTATCTAAGAAAGAAGAAGAACAAACAGTCATTATTCTAAAAAGAATCCTCCATACGGTTTCTGAAGAAAAACATAAAATTAATTCTGATATTGATTAATTTATAGATTGTTCAATCTTTTACAAAATATATAAGATTAAGCCGCCAGTATCAAAAAAACACGACCACCTGCAACCAGCTATTTAAGCCACATGCAAATGGTCGTTGGTTTCATAAATAATATCAATGAACATTTCACTTGGGGAGAATTATTTTACTATAAAACTTGTTCTGTTCTTTCAATTATATCATCTTGAGTTTGTTTCGATAATACATTAAAGAAAGCACTATATCCTGCTACTCTAACAATTAGGTCTCTATGCTCTTCTGGATGTTTTTGCGCATCAAGTAAAGTATCTCTTGATACTACATTGTATTGTACATGAAAACCTTCTAAACGATTAAAGAAAGTTCTAATTAATAAAATTAACTTTTCTCTATCACTTTCCTTAGATAACATTTGTGGTGTTACCTTTTGATTTAATAATACTCCACCAGTAATATCGTGTGTTGGTAATTTTGAAACTGATTTAAATACTGCTGTAGGACCATTCTTATCCATTGCATGAGATGGTGAACACCCTTCAGCTAAAGGCTCTCCAGCCTTTCTTCCATCAGGAGTTGCCAAAGTTCCTGCTCCTTGTGGTACATTAGCTGAAATTGAAGAAGTTCCAGCATAATAGCATCCTCCAATTGGTCCTCTACCATATCTAGTATTTTTGTATTTCTTTATCTCATCAATATAGATTTCATAAGCTTCTCTTAATAATAAATCTATATAATCATCGTCATTTCCATACTTAGGAGCATCATTAAGTAATATATCTTGAATTCTTTTCCCCTCTTCCCCTTCAAAGTTATTAATTAATGCATCCCACAACTCTACCGCGGTAAAACTCTTATCTTCAAATACACATTTTTTAATTGCTGCAAGAGAATCTCCAAGGTTAGCGATACCTACTTGTAGATCACTGATAAAGTCATATACGGCTCCACCTTCTTTTAAGTTTAAACCTCTTTCAATGCAATCATCAGTTAAAGCTGAGCATAATACATCTGCTGTAACTTCTTCTATTGCTAAGTCTGCACAACTATCTATTATTACACTATGTCTTGTAAATTCACGAATTATCTTATCCCAGGCTTTCATAACCTCATCAAAGGTTGTCATATCCTTAAAGTGACCTACACCCTCGCAGAGCTTAGTTCCTGACTCGGGATCAACTCCATCATTTAAAGCTATTAATAATGATTTAGGGAAATTTAAAAAGCTCATTCCAGTACATCTATAACCCCATTTACCCGGAACCGCTACTTCAACACATCCAATTGCACTATAGTTATAGGCATCTTTTTCATTTACACCTTTTTCTATGAATGATGGAATAATAACTTCATCACTATTAAAGGCTGGCATTCCGAATCCTAATCTTACTACTTCTATGCATTCTTTCATAAAATCATCAGATAACCCTCTATGATAACGTACTGTTAAGTTAGGTTGTGGTAATTTTGTCTGAGCAACACTCTTTAGAATTAAGTAGCTTAATGGATTTACTGCATCTTTTTTATCTACAGTCTGGCCACCAACTGTAACATTTTGATATAAGGGACTACCTGCACTAAAACGTGTATGTGACCAGCTTCTTATCTTATTTATAGTAAAAGTCTTAAGCCACAAGTTTGTTAATAATTCAGTAGCACTATCCTCAGTAATCCTTCCAAGTTTTAAATCTTTTTCATAGAAAGGATCTAAGTATTGATCCATTCTTCCATATGAAAGTGAATGTCCATTTGACTCAATTTGCAAAACTAAGTGAATTATCCACAAAGATTGAACTGCTTCATGGAAAGTTTCTGCTGGATAATATGGAACTTTATTTAATATTCTTGACATTTCAAGTAATTCTTCTTTTCTATTTACATCAGATTCTTTTTCAGCTAATTCTAACGCTAAATCTGCATAACGCTTTGCAAAAGCTGCTACTGCATCAAGTACAATTAAAATTGCTCTATAAAAATAAGACTTATTTAAATTCCTATAGTCTGTAAGGTCTAGTTCCTTTAATTTTTTTTCTGTTCGCTCTTTATAATTAATTAACCCAAGTTTTAATACAGTTTCATAATTTACCGCTATATGAGCATCCCCAGAAGTAATATTCCCCTCTGCTTTTATAATCCCTAGATCATAAAAAATTCTACTTTCAGCAGGCATCCCTGCAAGACCTCTGTCTTTTAAAGTTTTATGCTCCCAAAAAGGTGCTATTTCTCTTAAAACATTCTTACTTTCTTCAGTAATATAAAATATATCACCTTCACGTTTTTCAAATTCATCAAGTTCATTTATAACCCAATCCATTGCATATTCGGGGAAAATAGGAGCTGAGCGATTTGATTCTGCTTGATTTCCCGCAATTATCGAGTTATCTTCAATAAATATAGTCATATTTTTCAATATATTTTCTAAACATAACGCTCTACGTAATACCATTGGCTTATCAGCGTGTTCTTTGTAACTTTCCGTAGTAAGTCTAGCTCTTTCTACACTAACCATAGATTTTGCATTTAATAATTCTTCTCTAAAATTATGCATTCTATCAGTTAATTCTCCAAAATGATTCATAAATATTCTCCCCTCATTATCAATTTCATATTATAACAAACTTTTTCACTTTCATTTGAAACTATTTTTATTTTCTTTCATAACTAAATTATATATCAACAATATCTTTTGTCAATATTATTATTTCATTTGAAACTTATATAATTATTTTCGAAACGAATAACAAAATCCTTTTTATTTAAGATAACAAAAAAATGCATAGATTATAATTTTTACTCATTAAAGTAAACCCTATACCTATGCATCTTATAAATTCCTATATTATGGTTGTTCTATTCTTATAAACCATATTAATTTACACTTACCATTTGAACATCCACTTTTTCCTTCTTTAAACTTTCTAAAACATCTTCAGGAATATTAGTATCTGTAAATAAATAGCTTATCTCTTCTGCTTTAAATTGAGATACCACTCCACGCTCAGAAAACTTTGATGATTCTGTTAATATTATAATTTTATTAGAACTTTCAGCCATGGCTTTTACCGTTTCTGTACGCATTAAGTTTTTTCCTGTAAACCCTATTTTAGAATTATAACCATCAGTTCCGATAAACAATTTATCTACAAAAAAATCTTTAACGCACTTTCTTGTTAGAGGGCCTACTGACACCTGAGATTCCGGCTGGTAATCTCCTCCAAGCAACACTACTTTCGCATTTCCTTCTCTAATATAGTTTGCAATAAATGTAGAATTAGTTATTACTGTTATATCCTTTTTATTATATGCAAGTTCTTCTGCAAGTAAGGCACAAGATGAGCCCGATTCAATCATAACTGTTTCACCATCATTAACAAGTTTACTTGCCAATTGTGCTATTTTTCTTTTTATATCATAATTAAAAGCTAATCTGCTATTGATATCATCACTTGAAGTCATAACAGCATAACCATGTTCACGCTTCAATAATCCTTTTTCTTCTAATGCACCAAGATCTTTACGTATAGTCACTTGAGATACATTTAAAAGCTCTGATAATTTACTGACTTCTATACGCTTGTTTTCATTGACAATTTCAAGAAGCTTTGTATACCTACTTGTCATAGAAACTCCTCCTTCTCTTAGGTATATTCAAAAAATAACTAGTCTATATACCTAAATCCAATGGTAATTATATCATAAACTACTTACAAAATGAACTATTTATATTTCGAATAAAAGCAATTCTGCTTATTATTGATTATATACTACTTCAAATAATATTAAACATCAAATTATTATTCTTATGAAACGCACTCTTATTTCAAATGAAACTTTTTATTTACACTTATATTTTTTCATGTTAACATTGAATCATCAATTGAAACTTAAATTATTGCGGTTCAATCATAATACTAATCTTGCTTTTACTATATGGGGGTGTTTTTATGAAAGATATAAAGGCTTGCATTTTCAATATTCAAAAATACAGCATACACGATGGTCCTGGAATCAGAACTGTAGTTTTTTTCAAGGGCTGTCCATTAAGTTGCCTATGGTGTTCAAATCCAGAATCTCAAGATAGTAAGATACAAATCATATGTGATAAAACTAAGTGCACACAATGCCTTCATTGTATAGACGTTTGTCAAAATAATGCTATTTCCTTAAATGATAATCATATAAAAATTGATTCTAACAACTGTATTTCTTGTTTTGCTTGTAAAAATTCCTGTCCTCATAAAGCTCTTTCAGTAGAAGGTGAATTTTTAACCCTTTCTCATGTTATGAATGAAGTTATGAAAGATGAAATGTTTTATGAAGAATCAAATGGTGGCGTCACTTTATCTGGTGGTGAAGTATTAATGCAGCATGAATTTGCCTCACAGCTTTTAAAGATTTTAAAAGAAAAAAATATACACACAGCAATTGAAACTACAGGCTATGCTTCAAATGAAACATTCTCAAAGTTTATACAAGATGTAGATTTATTATTATTTGATATAAAACACTATGATAGAGAAAAGCATTTTAAAGTAACAAATGTTTATAATGATTTAATTATTGAAAATTTGAAAATTGCTATAGATAACGGTAAAGATGTTATTATTCGTATTCCTGTCATTCCAAACATAAACTCTAGTTTAGAAGATGCTAAAGAATTTTGTAAATTACTTGAGTCCGTTAATGCTAAGAAAGTAAACTTACTTCCATTTCATCAATTTGGGCAGAAAAAATACGAACTTCTGAACAAACCATATACTTTCCAAAATACGCAACAACTTCATGAAGAAGATCTATTGGAGTATAAAAATATATTCGTTGAAAACGGATTTGATTGTTATTTTTAAGAAGCAAAAGGAAAAATACTATCAATATTTTTAATAAAATCCTGCGTCATTTAGATATAATTCACCTTTGCTAATTCTAAAATACTTTTCTATTACTACTTTTTAATATGTTTTTTATAGTGATGTCATTCTCTTAATATCTATAAACTAAAATAACCCAAGACAATACTAATAAATATTGTCTTGGGTTTTATAGTTACAACGCAGCGTAACCTTTAAATTTTTTATATTAAACATTCACCGTTTGTTTCTATTACTTTTTTATACCAATAAAAAGATTTCTTTCTTTTTCTCTCTAAAGTTCCAGTTCCATCATCTTGTTTATCTACATATACAAATCCATATCTTTTGCTCATCTCTCCAGTGGATGCTGAAACTAAATCTATACATCCCCAAGATGTATATCCTAATAGTTCAACTCCATCTTTCATAGCTTCTTTCATTTCCATGATATGCTGTCTAAGATAATCAATCCTGTAATCATCATTTATTGAGCCATCCTCTTCTATCGTATCTTTAGCACCTAGTCCATTTTCTACTATAAATAAAGGTTTTTCGTACCTATCATATAGCGTATTCATAGTTATTCTAAGTCCTAACGGATCAATTGCCCATCCCCATTCACTAACTTCTAAATGAGGATTTTTTATGGATTTAACAACATTAGCTTCGGTTTGATTTTCCATATCCTTAGATGCACATCTAGAAGCATAATAACTAAAAGATATAAAATCCACTGTATTTTTTAATATATCCAGATCATTTTCTTCCATTACAATACTAACTTCTTTTTCCGCAAATACCCTCTTTGAGTATGATGGATACTTACCTCTAGCTTGTACGTCTATGAAAAATAAATTTTCTCTATCCTTTGTATGAGCCATCCATACATCTCTTGGATCACATGAATACGGATAAAAATCTCCTCCTGCAAGCATACATCCAACTTTATTTTCTGGATTTTGTTCATGGGCTATTTTAGTTACTAAAGCACTTGCTACTAACATATGATGAGCTGCCTGATACTTAACCTGCTCTTTGTTTTCACCTTCTTTGAAATATATACCTGCTCCCGAAAAAGGACTATGTATCAATATATTTATTTCATTAAATGTCAGCCAGTATTTAACCAAACCATCAAATTCTTTAAAGCAGCATCTTGCATACTTTTCAAAAAATGATATCATTTTTCTGCTCTTCCATGATCCATATTTATTAACCAGTTCCATTGGAACATCAAAGTGACATAATGTCACTAATGGTTCCATATTATATTTTTTACATTCTAAAAATAAATCTTTATAAAATTTAATTCCTGCTTCATTAGGTTTACTATCATCTCCATTAGGGAAGATTCTTGTCCATGCGATTGAAGTTCTAAAAACTTTGAATCCCATTTCAGCCATCAGAGCAATATCTTCTTTATAATGATGATAAAAATCAATTGCCTCATGACTTGGATAAAATTCACTATCTTTCAAAGTCAAATCTTCTTCTAACCCTAATTTTACTTTCATTCTGTTTATTCCATGTGGTATAACATCTACAGTGCTTAAACCTTTTCCATCTTCTCTATACGCACCTTCAGCCTGATTTGCTGCAATGGCTCCCCCCCACAGAAATTCCTCTGGGAAACTGTATTTACTCATTGTCTGCCCCCATTATTTCAATATTATCTTCTGCTGGAATATCTTCAAATCCAAATATTAGAGTTAATACGAAAGATAATACGACTGCCAGTATCATTATTCCAATTATCCAAATAAGGCTTGATGGATTTTGTGGATCAAAAAACTGAACACTTGTGAATAAACCTGGTGCAGCCATAGATCTACTTGCAAGTCCTGCTATCCCTGCTACGGCACCACATACACCACCTGAAATTAATGATGCTATCAAAGGTCTTTTAAATCTTAATGCTACTCCATACAATGATGGTTCTGTGATTCCCGCAATGATTGCAGAAGAAGCTGCTGCAATTGCAGTTTGTCTTAACTCTTTATTTTTAGTTTTAAAAGCAACAGCTAAAGCTGCTCCTCCTAATGAAAGGTTCGCACCTATTTCTGAAGGCATTACCATTCCTTCCATTCCTGTTTCTGCTATAGTTGTTAATATAGTTGGAGTAAACACTCTATGCATACCAGTCATAACAAGTAATGGCCATAAAGCTCCCATTATTGCTACTGATACCCATCCTAATTTGCTGTGAACAAAATAAACTAAACCTGATATTGCTGTACCAATCCATATACCTAAAGGTCCTATAAGTCCAATTGCTATTGGAGCTGCAATCAATACTATAATCGCTGGTTTTAAGAAATTTTTAGTTACTTCTGGTGTTATCTTATCTACAAATCTTTCAATATATGATAATATCCAAGTCATACAAAGTGCTGGTATTACCGTATACGTATACTTAACAGATGCAATAGGAATAAACGCTAAAGTTACTTCCTTACCTTCTGATGCGCTTACCATTAGTTTCATAAAATCTGGATGTACCATAAGTCCTGCTATTGCAATAGCTAAATAAGTATTAGTTTTAAATTTCTTAGATGCTGATACTGCCACCATAATTGGAAGGAAATAAAACGCTGCATCTCCCATAGCATTTAGTAATGTATATGTAGTACTGTCTGCTGGTAGTACTTTTAACATAGATAACATCATTACTACTAACTTTACCATTGAACCACCAATAATTGCTGGTATCAATGGTGACATTGTACTTACTAATGCATCCAATATATTAGTTCCAACTTTTTTGATAGTTAGCTTTTCTTTTTTTATCCCTTTTGCAATGTCACTTTGATCTCCAAAGTTTCCTAATTTTAAAACTTCCTTATAAACATAAGATACATTATTTCCAATAATAACTTGATGTTGCCCACCTTGGTTCACATATCCCATTACTCCATTAATTTTTTTAATCTCATCTACATTTACTTTTGAGTCGTCCTTTAAACAAACTCTTAAACGAGTCATACAATGAGTTACACTTTCAATATTTGAGATACCGCCTAAATTTTTCGCAATCGTTTTCGCAATTAATGCATAATCCTTTGCCATTTTATTACCTCACTTATATTTATTATTTTCGAATAGCTATTGAATGTATCTTAATATTAATTGAAAAAGCTTATTCTGTCACTATGTAAACCATTATAAAAAACATGTCTGTTTTTTAATAATTTGTTATTGCAAAAAAACAAAATGTTTTTTTGCAATTAAAATCGAAATGTATTCTTGACATTTCATATATTTAAAAACTGTGATTAACAAACAAAAAAGTAATTAAAATAAGCTTTATCAACTTGAGTTAAAAACTTCAAATCAATAAAGCCCTATGTAAAATACTCTTATTTTTTGCGCATAGCTATTTACTCATCTTGTATAGATTCTTCTCGACGATTTTGTAGTTTCCTTCCAATTCTTTCTATTATACTGATTATTGGAATTTGAGTTGTAATATCATATATTCCTACTTTAACATATGGCACATAATATGGGATATTATAATCAGACATTTTTGCTATAGTGCAATTTTCAGTGTTAGTAATACTAACAATACAGCAATTATCTTTTTTAAATCTATTTATATGGCCTATAATATCTTTCGATTCTCCAGACACAGAACATACTATTACAACTGAATTTTCATAAAATTTACCTGTAGTCGGGTAATACGGATCATCAATGCATAAACTAAATTGTCCAACACTTGATAGATATCTTGCTCCATATCTTGCTATAATTCCTGACATGCTACTTCCTATAAAAATTGTTCTCTTTGCTTTTAATATAGCTTTTACAATTTCCTCTATCTTCTCATCATATTCTTCAGTATTTGTTTTCTTAAAAAAATCAATTATCTCTGTATTATCTTCACTTACTTTTTTAATTTCTTTTTCTTCTATAAATAATTTAAATTTTAGTTTAAACTCTGAATAACCACTACAACCTACTTTTTTGCAGAAATTTAATATGGTTGTAGTTGATACATGCGATTCAACTGCTAATTCCCTTATTTTCATATATCGGACCTTATCTTTATTATCCATAATATAATTATAAACAGAAATTTCTAAATCATTAAGACTTTTGATTTGACTATAACTGAACATATAATACTTCCTTCCATTGGACTATTGCCTACATTATATCAACTGATAACGTTTTTTTCAATCAAGATAAATATTAAGTTTGAGTCAATTAGAAGTTGGAAATAATTTTTATCTTAAGTTTTCCTCCAGTAAATTTTTCAGCTTCATTAAAAATTTCTAATGTATTTTCAGCATAATCACCTAATAAGTCTTTACTTTTTTGAAAGTCAACCCATTCAATTGTAACTGGCAATTGAACATCAGCAGTTAGACAATCCCAGAGTGCATCTAAGTTTTCACCGTAATGAGCAGGAAGCTTTAATTCCTGTTTTAAAATTTGGTGTAACATATTTTTATCCGTAAGCTTACTGCCTTGTATTACTACTTTATTCAAGCTATTCACATCCTTAAAAAAACTACTTTCCTTTATATAATAATTTGAATGTTTTATAATGATCTGAGGTAGAGTAAATTAATCCATCATTTGAATAAAGAATCCTATCATCCCCACGATGTCCTCCATTATAGTTAATATCGCATTCATGCCAAATTCTATTAGGCGCATCTGGTAGAGATTTTTCAGCATTCTTAAAAATATCTCCCCCTATGCTTTTACCAGGCGCTACTTTGCTAAGATCGTCTCCTGGCTTCCATCCAAGTTTATTAGCCTGCGCTTTTGTTATAAAATTTTCAGGCAAAGTTCCATTTTTATGTATATAATCTGCAACGCCTTGAAAATCATTAATAATTTTTTTATTCTTTGAATCCCCATCTTGGCTAGAATCTATCTTTTTATCTTCTGATTTTGTAGCTTCCACATTGTTATCCTGCTGCTTATTTGCAGCAGTTTTATTTGTTGCTGCACATCCAAATAAACCTATGAACATAAGTAAAAGTATAAAAACAGCAGAAATCTTCTGTATAAATATTTTTTTCATTTTTATAACCATTCCTTTCGCGCTTCGCTCAATGCACAAAATGCAATGAAATTTTATTGATTCTTGGCTTTGAGCGAATTTATTTTATATTCTTTATTCGTAGGGATAACAGCTAACTACAAATCATGTGAAGGCGAGTGGACTACACCTATTTAGAGGAATGAGCACTTTATCAAACCCATTTGTATCAGCCGTAAAAGGGAGTAATTCTGAATATTCTTTTTCCATGTGTATCTCCATCCCATAAATTCTTTTGTATCATTCTACTCTTTTTATTATATCTAATACTTCTTGTTTTTTCTATAATTTTACACATGAATAGTAGAATCTACTATTCATCTATGCATTCTGTAAATCATAGCATTTATATATAAATCCTCCCAAAATAAAATACCCCCTTTATAGAAACAGTTTTATTATTTTAACTGTCTACTATAAAGGGAGCATATCATAATTTCAGATTTTCGTGGGTTTCATGGTGGAGGCGAAGCGTGACCTTTAAAATCCACTAATAATTAGCACCATAAGGAACACTATCTTCATATAGTGTTCCAAGATCTACATCAGCCTCGTTCTCTCATTCCACTGTGTCAAAACTAACTCTCGCAGATTTGAATAAAGATAAATCTTTTAATTCTCTAAATATACCTCTTTCTAAATATTAGCTCATATCAAACAATCTTACCTCTCCATTTTCAAAAAAAAATAAGTGCTGTTATTTTTAAATGGATTAACTTCTCTTTAAGAATAACAACGCCAAATAATACTGCTATGAATGGATTGATATAAAAACCCATGCCGACCTCAAAGTACATGTCCAGAGTTACTGCCCATATATAAATACATATAACTATTTAACGAAGGCTAGAGAGACTTATTACTTTGCGGAAAGAATATCTTCTATCCAGCTGAAAATTCTCTCATTGCCAATAAGTTTTGCACCGCACTGACAGTGTGCTCCTGCACCTTCTTTGCCTGTAAAGAGCATATAATCCTTTCTGCAAGTGAGGGCATCATAAAGTGGCTTGGCCTGTGAATCAACAAGTCCGTCCTCATCAGTATCAACAACCAGTGTCGGGCATTTTATATTTTCTGCAATGCCTTTCATTAGATATTTTCCTGCAGCTATAACAAATTCTGCTGGCATGCTACATCCGAATACATACATGCCTTGAGATATCTTCCATCGGAATTCGGGACTTTTCTTCGTAATCTGATACAGCTTATTATTAAGAGTTTCAGGGTCTTTTTCAGCAATGGTGAGTATCTGTTCTCTTGTTAAACCAAGGCCATTTATTCCGCCTCCAAGGAAATCGTAGATTCCACTATTTGCTATACATGCAGCAAGACGATGTTCAAATGCTGCTGCTCTTGGTGCGAGGTATCCTCCAAAACTTTCACCCCATAGAACTATCTTTTCCGGGTCTATTGATTCATTCGCAAGGAGGTAATCTACAGCAGGGGTAACAATAGTTTCATAGTCAGCTCTGAAATATAAATGCTGCTTTTTAACAACTTCACCTTGTCCAGGACCTTCTATAGCAAGACAGTTCATTCCATGTTCAAGGGCTGTCATAGCTAGTCCATAAAATTCTTCCTTTGTACCGTCAAATCCTGTTAAAAGTATCAGAACTGGATTTGGCTCATTTGTATCATTTATCTGATAATAATGGGCAGGCAGAGTTGTACCTTCATAGGGTACCATAACAGACTTAATTACCGGATTATTAAGCTCCATAACCTTTGAAAAGCATTCTGTGCTTGCGTCAAATAGCTTTTCAATTTTTTCTGGATTTGGATTTTCATGAAGAAAAAATTCTGCAGTACGGTAATAGTTAGAAGCACGCAGATATGCCTTTTTGGCGCTTATTAAGTGACCTTCCGCCAAGGCTTTGTTGCCTATACCATGTAATCTTTCGGCAGTTTTAGCCCATTCATCACACCAACTGTCATAATCACCTTCTGTTATCCTATTGCTTGTAGAGACAACTTCTCCTATATCAGCTGCACAATAGGCTGTTTCACCGAGTAATCTTAGTACCTGGAAATCAAATTGTTCATCTTTAAATAATATACTCATAGTGTATTAACCTCCCTAAAATTACTTGCTCAAAATAGCACAGTTAAAGTCATTAAACATTTTTTCGGCAACTGCTTCTGCTCTTTTTTCAAAGTCAGGTTTTATGCTCCATTCTGCAACGTAATTCCCAACGACAGTAGTTTTGAATTTATCTCCTTCATTTATATCAAAAGCACGTCTAAACATTGTTTGAAGAAGATCTGTGTTGTTGGCTTCTTCACCTCCGCTAGTAACTAGTAGTGCTGAAAGTTTGCCTTTTAACAGATCCTTATTCATTAGACTAAAGTGCCTGTCCGTAAGTGGTTTAAGTTGAGCGCTCATACCATAGCAGAAAAGCGGTGTTGCATATATTAAAGCATCTGCAGCGAGCATTTTCTTAAATACCATGTCCCAATCATCCTTTTGAGGACATCCATGTTCTGAACTTTTATGTGTGCAGGCGTAACATTCTTTGCAGCCGTTAATATTTATATCTATGGCATTAATTCTCTCAATTTCATGGCCAGCTTTTCTCATCTGGTCTTCGAATAGTGACAATGTAAAATCAGTTTTTCCTTTTTTCTTTGGACTTCCCATAATAGTTATAAATTTCATTCCTATTCTCCTTAAAAATCTTTTTTAATTTTAGTCAACGCATTGTCTAAAATTAAGTATATACCTTAAAAATTTATTTGTCAACGCATTGTCTATATATGATATAATATTTTTATAAACTATATTAATCGGGAGGATTGAAATTGGATAACAAAGAATTGAACGAACTAAGGTATATAATGGATCAGACATATGCCAGTCTCATAGCGGTTTCAAACAAACTTCAGACTGCTGGGGACAGTTACAGCGGTGATCTAACAAGTAAGCAGCTGTTGACACTTTTAGCAATACTTCATATACCTGAAGGTGATGCTACAATCATAAATATAGCAGGTAAATTGGGTACCACTAAGCAGAATGCAACAAGGATTATAAAAAGCCTTGAAAAGAAAAACTATATATCAGTAGTGCCATCAGAAAAGGATAAAAGAGCTGTTAATGTAATGCTTACAGAAGCTGGCATCAATTCTGTTTCAAAAAATGCAAGGGACGTTAAGAAAAATTTTATGACTGATATATTTAATGATTTCAGTAAAGAAGAATTGGAAACACTATGGCAGCTTTTGAAAAAACTATATAGTTATGATGGTGTTCCAATGGATGGATTTGAAGAAAGAGTACAAATTCCGAATATTTCTGCTGAAATGTTGGAATAATTGAGCAAAAAACAGTATTATTTAGGTAAATTATGGTATCATGTGAAAACAAAATTTTTACAAAGGTTCCTGGCACCAACAAAGTGCGTCTATTTTGATTTCATATACTCTTTATGATAATAATTCTACATAACTGTAGCAATAGAATTTTATTAATAAAATATACAAGGCACTTTACGTAAATTGAACGTAGAGTGCCTTGTTTTGCTATATCGTTTTTTTAACTTCTGTCACTAAAGATAATTTGCCATGTTAATCTTTAATCCCTTTGATATTTTTCTATTTAAATTTTAACGAAGTATTCTAAATAATAAGATTGTTTTTCACTAACATTATTATCATGAGACCAAGCTCTAGCAGAAATCCCACTATATAAAAATCTGTTCTATATGTAAGCTACTCATAACAAAAAAACACGACCACTTGTAAGTAGCTATTTAAGCCACATACAAATGGTCGTGGGTTTTATGGTGGAGGCGAAGTGTGACCTTTAAAATCCACGCCTTCTGCTTCATTAGCGTATGTAAACTATCTATTAAATTCTTTTTTTACATCATTTCTACATTTTATCATAGAAATATCTTTAGGAATCACGCCTCTATCTGAATCAATTTTTGAATAAAACATATTCCAAATTGAAGCGAAATTTTTATTATCATCTTTGCTATCCCATAATGGTAACTTTGGCCACTCTGAAGCCCATCTCCTAACCATTAAATTAAATAATTCTGTATTCAAACTACTTACTAAAGCTGTACATATAACTGCACATTCTTGAAGTTCTTTATAAGATATCTTTACCTTTATTATTTTATTATTTGATTTTATTCCCAATTTAATTGCATTTTTACCTGCAATAATATTATTAGAATGAACTATGGCATGTCTTAATTCACATATTTTATCGAATTCTTCTAAAGCAGAATAAGCAAGCCCTGTTCTATCTATATTATATCCCAAAAATTTCTTGCATGTCTTTTGTATCGCTTCTCCGTCTGCGAATGAAATATTCTCAAAAGAACCTTTCTCTACATTACTACTTGAATGCCATAATACAGAACCTAAACTAATTGATTGTTTTGCAGATTCTGCCCTGCATATTGGACAAATGTGGATAGTTTCTGATAATATCTCTCTAAGATAATTTTCAGTACATGAAATTATCCCAATAAAAAGTAATGGTCCTATTACTGTATTCTCATCTAAATAACTGGGTTCTTTGGCAATACTCAATATATTTGTCACAGATCTATAAAATCTATCTATAGGAGATTTATCTAAAGCGTCACTTTCTATATTTTCAAAATACTCGTTAATATCTCTAATTTTTTGATTACCAATACTTTGATTGATTGAGTTACTCCAATTATTACTCATCCTATATATTCCTCTGCATATGAATAAATTTTCTCTGCCCAATAAGGACCAATTTGTGGGACTCCTCGTAATTCTCTATTATCATTGTCCATAAGTATGTCTTTAATTGTTCTTATTCTAGAATGTTTTTTTATTGATTGAACTCTTTTTGATGTTAATGGTAACTTATTTATATCATTAGAAACTAATTCTTCAAAAATAGACGCAGTTTTTAGTGCTGTTCCACATTCTCCACAAAATTTTGTATGTTCAGAAGCTCTTGGTGTTCCACATACTGGACATGGCGGAAGTGATAATGGAAATATACTCCTTATATCATCTGTACCAATTAGAACATTTGCTGTAGTTCTTTTAAATGAATGTGCATTTCTTTTTCTCAATGCAATAGATAAATCCATTGATTTAATTGCTTTTTTTCCCATAAATGCATTTCTTTCAAGTAAGGCAGAATAGTGTATATCATAACATTCAAATACTCCTTTTTCCCCCTTACTCAATTCTTTTTTATACATAACTAACCCTGCATATTGAAAAAATTCAATAACTTTTGATAATTCTGATGGTAATACTTTTTTTATTGCTATTGTAACCCCTTGTTCATCAATATTCCTTTCTTTATTATACTCTTTAATCTCTTCTACCATCTTTATAAATATCTGCTCTCCGCTTACAATGAATTTTTCATATATTGGTAACTTTTCTTTTAATGATAAAAATATATTCATTACTTGAGTATAGGTTTGACTTATAGCCTTCATTACTGTCTGCCTAGTAAATTTCACTTCAAATTCCTCTACTCCATCTACAGTCTTATCCTTATACAAACTACTAACCATATTCAGAACTGCCCTAGGAATTCCGAAACTTGAGTAGCAGATTATATATAGTAAATCTAATTGTTCACTTAATTTAGTATATATATACCTTGGTAGCCTTCGCTCCAATATTTGTAACATAAATTCAACATAATTATTCATTTCTGGTTTAATCCAAACATCAATCTCTTCTGCATCATGTCCTACATGAAAGGTAGACGAGTAATTAGTTATCCCTGGATATATTGCTGCTTTAGGTGAAATTATTCTGCTTTTTATTTGCCTAAAGAATTCAAAGAAATCATATTGTTGTTCTACAGAAAATGCATGTGCAGCATCATCTAACAGTAATACACAATGATTTCTATTAGTGCATGATAATATTTTTTTAATTTCCTCCTCTAACATAGAAATTGTTAAAATAATTTCCATGTTTATCTTCTCCATAAAACCTAATTCAATTTTATTAACAACATCATCAATTTGAGCTTTATTAAGCAACAAATCTTTTGGTGCTTCAACATTTATGTTTTCTAACGTTTTATATAACCCCTGATATATTTTAAATAATAACCATTGATTAAACCAATATGATGCATTAATATTTTTTCTATAAAGAGGCTCAATTTTTAAAGACGTTTTAAAATTCACATAAATAGCGAGTGTTGTGCATTTCTTTTGCGAACACAATTTATAATAAGTTTTTAGCATTAGCGTTGTTTTCCCACAACCTCTAGGGCCTGTAATTAATTTTGCTCCTCCTTGGGATAATTTTCTTACTATAACTTCTTCATCTGGATGTTCTATATTCCACTTCTTGAACAAATCTTCATTAATATATTCAGCTTGCTCAATAAATATATTTTCTTCACTCATTAATTTTTCCTCCCTAAAAGTATAGATAGTATTTCTACATACTTATACAATAAATTTTACCATATATTATATAGTTATATCCAAAATATATATTATTTTTATCCTAAAATTTTAACTAACCTTTATATAAAAGCTCTGACTGTATCTTTCATATAAATCATATCTGCTAATTTCACTTATAACCTTAACTCCTTGACTATTTTTGAGCAAAGAGTCAGGACCACCAGTAAAACTGGTGGCTTGCTCTGCGCCTATAAGGCTTTGTTACTGGCTGTGCTACTCGCACATCGAACGGTTTGCCAACCGCATATCTTTACTAGCTGCACCTAAAAGGTGCTTTATTTTTTGCTGTTATTTACTGGCTCACCCGTAAACGGGTCAATATATTCCTTCAAACTCAATTGTTCATATGCTATGTCTTCTTGTATCTGATTTTTTATATACTCTTCTATTATCTTCTTATTTCTACCTACAGTATCAACGTAGTATCCTCTGCACCAAAATTGCCTATTGCCATACTTATATTTCAAATTTGCATATTTATCAAAAATCATCAGCGAACTCTTACCTTTGAGATATCCCACAAATGCTGAAATACTCAATTTAGGTGGTATACTTACAAGCATATGGATATGATCTTTACACGCATTTGCTTCTATAATTTCTACTCCTTTGTGATCACATAGTTTCCTTAGTATTACTCCAATATCTGCTTTTATCTTTCCATATATTATTTGTCTCCTAAACTTTGGTGCAAAAACTATGTGGTATTTGCAATTCCATTTAGTGTGTGCTAAACTGCTATTGTCCCTTTCGAACACACCTCCTATGTATTTTAGTTGTGGTCGGCAACTATCTTATATTGGAGGTATTATTTTTTTCTACTCATAGCTAGAAGCTTTCCGGAACCACCGGTCTAACCGGTGGTATTCTAAATACAAAAAGACACATTGAAGATAACTTCAATGTGTCTTTATATACTATGACTTCTTTTACAAAGTCTCTTATGAACTTTTTGCACTCTGGAACATTCTTGCTAATTACATAGCTGCTAAAATTGCTTAACAGACTTTTTACATCTGCTTCTGTTACTATTTGACTAATATCCTTAGCTTCAATTTCTGATAACTTAGATTCTAATTCAATCTTCCTCTTCTTAAGCTCATCCATTTTAGCTTTAAACTCTTCTTGAACAAATCCATTTGTTATAGCAGTTACTATATTACTAATTTGACCTTCAACTTCATCTATTTGTTTTTGAAGGTTCTTATTAATTTTTTTCTGTATTGTAGATTTTTAAATTTTTGTGAGTTTGATTATAGCGCCACCCCGTGACAATAAAAAAACACGACCACCTGTAAGCAGCTATTCAAGCCACATACAAATAGTCGTGGGTTTCATGGTGGAGGCGAAGCGTGACCTTTGAAATCCACTATAATACTTATTCAAAATACTTATAATATAATCTAGTTTGCTCTTCATTTGCAAACCCGTTGTCTATATTATATTTTAATTTTTTATTCATAACATCTTTAGCCTTATCTATTATTATTTTTAAATACTTCTCATCTCTCATAACATTCATCCAATTTAAGTTATCTAATGCTATTTTTTTATAATCAAACTTACTTGGATTTATAATGAAATACAATACATCATTATATTCAATATATTTTTCAAATTTAAATATATTTACACCTTTATCCAATAAAAATAGCACTATAATATATTCTAATAGACTTGTCAATGAATCTGGAAAAGTTCTAACTCCTGGATTTTTAATTCTACTAGATGCATGTAACTCTACTTCCGATAAAATTTTACTCTCTATAATTTCATTATATTCAATTACATTATCAAAAATAAAATGTATAACTGTATTTATATTAATATTATCCATACTACTTAATATATTCTTACTTATCTTTCCTCTTTGTTCATTAGAAAGTAACTTACTCAATCCTGATATATATTTAATATTATTATCTTCTATTATCTTATCTATCTTTCTCTTATATAAATCATATGAAAAAGTATTAACGCTATTTAAAAAACTAAATATAGCTCCTGTTTTACCCTGTCCGTCCAATTGTTTATATACTTCCTCAGTAAACAATTCATTAATAACTATTTCAAAAGAATTAGTATTTATTTTCTCACTGTTTCTATTAATAATACAACTTAAATCTTCATTTATTTCAATAAAAATATATGAATGTAAATTTTCATCTCTATTTATTAGTACATCTTCAAGTATTCTTAGAACTCTATTTATATCCATTTTTCTTAAATTAATTACTGTTAATAATAATACGAATTTCTTTAAATATTCTATATTAAATCTATTAGGTTTCAATTTAATATATTGACATAAATTTTTTAGTATTTCTACAATATTAATATTAGCCTCATACTCTATTTCCTTTACCTCATATTTACTTAGTATTTCTTTTATCTTTTTATAGCTTGAATGCTTAATTATAATATCCAAATCAAATCTATTAAAGATATAACTATCATATTTATTATCATCTGGAAATACAGTGTTTGTTCTAGTTCTCTGAGTTTTTGGTGAATAAGTACTTATTGTTGCTTCTATATATGGTTCAAAGAATTTCTCCATATTATTAAAATAATCTAGGTATACTCCATTTTCCCTTATATAAAAATAATAGTCATATACTATAGACATCATCTTATATAAATCGTACCTAACATCACCAAGTTGTACTGAATTATCTAACTTTAAATATTTTCTTATATGATCCTCTTTTAATCTAGATAGTTTCAATATCTGATCTTTATTATTATTAAATATATCATTTAAGTAATTTAATTCGCACATAGTTTCTTTCGCAATATTTTCATATATATACCTAAAATCACCGTAATTACCTTTATCATCAAAAAATATCAACTGATTTATTAACCCTAGATTAAATTTAAATAATAATAAATCATATATGTCATTATTTAAAACATTTTCTTTTAATTCTTCTAAACATTCCCTTGCCTTTTCAAACTCTTGTATTTTGAATAAATAAAAAGCTTTTGTATTTTTATTATTTAATGAGCTAATTTTTTTATCAATCTCTATATAATTACATTTAATCTCCAATTCACTTAACTCAGTAAATTCATCCACTACCTCATTGTAATTATCTAACAAATTATAATTTTCTCGTTTATTATTAATTTGAATACTAACATAACTAATACCTGCTTTAATCAATATCCATTTAACGAATTTCTCTTTTTCACTTTTTTCATAAATAATATCTTTTATAACAAGATATTCCTTTTCATCAATATGAGAAAAAAACAACGTATTTCCGCCAATTAATTCTGCATACTTAAACCTATATACTCCAAAGATGTCTTGTATAGAAATCCGTTTAAGTTTTTCATGCTTAATCCAGGAATAATATAGTTTATCTACTATATTGTTAGGATAATCATTTATATACTTTAATGTTCCATATAATCTTTGACCAAATTCATTTGATAAATTATTTGAAACATTATCAAAATATTCTTTATCTATTTCTTTTGGATTAATAATAAAAATATTATTTTTTTCATAGTAATCCTCTATGAATCCACTATATGCTTCACTAACCTCTTGTATAATAAAACTTTTAGGTCTATCATTTATATCCGTATAACCTTTCGCTAAATAATTTACCCAACTTATTATTTGTTTTAAATTATAATCATTCAATGAGTAACCAATAAATAAAAATGTATTGCTAACTAACAATGATTTAATATAGGTTTCAATTAAAATATGATTTTGAGAATAATTTAAGTAATCATTTTCTTTAAGAACTATATTATCTAAATCCTTTATATCACCATGCATCTTAATAATATATTTACTTTTTTTAGAATCTAATAAATCTTTATCTTTAGTTATAACATCAAATAACATTCTTTGTTCTATAACTGTATATTCCAATAATCTATCATAATTTGTTGTTATTATATGTTTAGGATTTAACTTAAAAATTAACTCATGAATATCATTAGGTTGTCGTTCTACATCTAACTCTTCTTTAATTACATTTTTATATTCTTCATTTCCATTAATATTATAATAATATTGTGGAATTTTTAAATACTCATCAGAAGATAAATTTTTTCCTTCACTAATCGGATAGTTTAGTTTATTAACAAACACTTTAATTAATTGCTCCCAATCCGGCAAGTTAGAATTTTTTGAAATACCCGCGCCTACAAATATTATTAGCTTATCTTCATCCATAGCCTTCTTAATATACCTTACTTTTTCATCTAAATTCAAAATACCACTCCTAAATATCAAACTTACATTTAACTACCTTTAATTAAAAATATATATTATAACCATTATACCATTTTATTACATTACATTGTTTTAATACTTTCAACCTTTTCTTGTATTTTATTGTATATTCCTTATGCTATAATATTTATATAATAAGGAAAAGGAAGTGTTTATAATGTCTTTATCTGATTTTTTTACCCCCTCTACAACTATTGGTGCATTAATTATAGGAATTATTGCAGGTCTGATAAGTGGTATAATTGTAGGTTTCTTTACTGGTAAAGCTACTACTATTAACAAATTTAAAACAAAAGGCGATAATAGTCCTATAATAAATAACTCTTCTTTGGGAGGAAAGTAATGTCAGATAAAAATATTACAAAAGGTGATTATAGTCCAATTATAACAGACTCAACTTTTACCTTCGATATGAAATTAAAGCATAAAAGCGTAATGGAAAGAAAAGAAAAAATATATATTCCACTTATTGAAGACCTTAATAAATCATTTATATTTTCAAATAGAGATTTATTTAGTAAACTAGAATTTCCATTTTTAAAAGAAGTTCTAGACAAGCAATACCTGTATAGACTTGACGATGAATTATTTAATGAGTTTAAAACTTTCTATAATCTAGTTCATAAATTTAATAAACTAGATTTAACTTATATTGCTTCAAATCTTATAGAGAGTTCATTTCATGAGGGTTTTTATAGGCTATATGGCAAAATAATAGACGGTAGAATGCCAATTTATGATAATGAAGATAACTTTGTAGATTGGGAAGACGTGGAACCAGAGGAATTTGATAATATAAGACTTATTAGCTCTGATAATAAAGGAATAATAGAATTGATAAATCATCAGTATGATTACGACTATTCATTTGATGGTTTTGGGTATGATTATGAAAGTCAACTTAATATAAATCCATATCTTTCTCGCTTTTATGAATTTGCATTAGCAAAAAGAAATAAAAAAAATAGCCCCGAGAGAAAACCGCTAATTGATTGGAATGGAAGTCCTGAAAATTATATTGCATATAATTATGATTTTTACAGCAATTTCTATTCTGATGGCAAAGTAGAAGAAAAAGAACACATACTCTTAGAAATAAAAGAATATAGAGTAACTCTGTTAAATAAGTTAGATAATATATTAAAATACATATTTGTAACCTATGAAAAAGAGTAAAATAAACAAACGTGATTACACTATCTATATAAAAAAGGTGCCAGAATCTTAATTCCAACACCTTTACTAAATAAATTGTATAACTATAACTTTGAGGCAATCAAAAAATAGTTGAAACTCATCCAAAGTTTTTATTTACCTTTATAAATGAAAACCATTTTTAGTATATTGTTATAAAGTAACTTCTTTATATAAACCACTTAAAAAGAACATCTCGATTATTTTTTAACCATTCCAATGTAAATTCTTCAAAACACTGTGCTTCTTTACTTAACTTCTTCTCTATTTTCTTTACTAAATACACATCTTTTACGCAAGTTTTATCTGCAAAGGGGCGTATTACTGTATCATCATTTTTAACTGCATATGCAATAAAGTCTAGAGATACTCCAACTCCCCAATCTCTTCTCGCTACTTCATGGATAAGTTTTTCTTCCGAAGTCTCTAAAAGTATATTAGGATTAACCCCTTCTTTTATAAATCTATTAATATTATTAGAATATATATTAAATTCCCTGCCTTTGATAGCTAAAGGAATTCCTTTCAAATCCTCATAAGTAATAAAATCTTTTTGTGCTAAAGTATTACTCTTGTGAATGATAAGGCAATGTCTGTGAGTAGTACAAAACTTAGCTTCAAAATTTGTATTATCAATAGGTGCTGGTAAGAAAGCTATTTCAATCTGTTCTTCCTTAAGCATATTTTCAATTGGACGTTCCGGATATTCCACAATGTTTAAACGAATATTGGGATATTTAGCATAAAAATCTTGAACAAAATCAAGTGTGAGATATTTTAGTACACCATAAGTGGATAAAACACGAAGTACTGTTGTCATTTCTTCTTTCTCCACTAATATATCATTCTTAATATTTTCAAATTCTGTAACAATAATTTCAGCTCTTCGTTTTAATTTACGCGCATGTATTGTTGGTTCAACACCATGAGCTGTTCGTGTAAATAATTTTACTTCTAATTCAGTTTCAATATTCTTTATAGTTTTGCTTAATCCCTGAGAAGAAATAAAAAGATTTTCAGCTGCCTTCTTTATGCTTTTATATTCATAAACTTTTAAAAAATAGTTCAATTCTCGCTTATTCAAGTTAATCCCCCCCCTTTTCATTGTACAACAATGAATATATTATTTCCAAACACAAATCAACTTTTTAGTTTATCTCCTTCAACTTTCTTTTGCTTGAGTTTTTTCTTACTAGATCTTATAATTTAATCAAACAAAGGCGTTTGGTAATAATCCGGACGCCTTTTTTATTTTATATTCAATATACTGAAACTGTTATATAAATTTAAGAAAGAAAGAGGTTTTAAAATATGGTAAGAAATTATCCTAAATTCAAAGTGGCTGCGCAGTTCAAGCAGCACCAGTTTATCTTGATTTAGATGCTACAATTGAAAAAACTTGTTCAATAATTACTGAGGCTGCAGAAAATGGAGCTAAATTAATTGGATTTCCTGAAGCTTTTATACCTGGATACCCTTGGTGGGTATGGCTAAGTGATCCAGGTACTGGATCATCTTTATATGCAGAACTTTACAAAAACTCCGTTGAAATTCCTAGCATAGCTGTACAAAAATTGAGCGAAACAGCTAGAAAAAATAATATTTATGTTTGTGTTTCCGTTAATGAATTAGATGGTGGTTCCTTATATCTCACACAACTTTGGTTTAATCCACAAGGGGATTTAATTGGAAAACATCGTAAGATGAGACCATCCGGAGGAGAGAGACTTATTTGGGGCGAAGGTGACGGAAGTATGATGCCTTGCTTCAAAACAGAGATTGGAAATTTAGGTGGATTACAATGTTGGGAACATTGGGTACCACTAAACATTATGGCAATGAATTCACAAAATGAGCAAGTTCATGTTGGTTCTTGGCCAGCATTTTTCCCTGGAGATGAAGCTTTGGTTTCAACACCTCCAAATTTAGCATCAAGTCAATATCATGCATTAGCTACACAATCATTTGTTATTATGAGTACTCAGATTCATACTAAGGAAATCCTTGAAAAAATCTGTACTGTTGATGCACAAAGGGAAGCCTATGGTAGTTTAGTTGCTACTGGCGGCGGAAATGCATGTATTATAGGACCTAACGGAAAGATTATAAGTAATCAACTTCCAGCAGATCAAGAAGGTATTGTTTATGCCGATATAGACTTGGAGAAGATCATAGAATGTAAATATCAAATTGATCCAGCAGGACATTACTCTAACAAAAGTCTTAGCATGAATTTTAATCAAAATCCACAACCTCCTGTTAAAAAATTAGGATCCAGCACCGACGAAATTATAACTTATGAAGAACTTAAAAAGATTTAACTACACTACTTAATTTTTAAGCCAAGTATGGACAAACCATCAATTTTTATCACATTAAATCTTGATACATATAGAGTGGATAAGTCCATAGTAACAAATCAACTATTTAGTTGAACCTCATTAACTTTTTTCTGTTTGGTTTTTTCTTATATATATTTTATAATTTAATCAAATAAAAGCGTTTGGCAATAATCCGAATGCCTTTTATTTTATGATAAACACTATATAGAAACGAATATTTATGCACAAAATTTAGAAAGGAAAGACTTTAATTATGATTATTTCCCAAATGATATTGTTATTTGGACTCATGGCAGTAGGCTATTTAGCAAAGATCACAAAAATTATGGATAATATAAGTGATAAATATTTTTCAAAGTTTATTACAAATATTGCAATTCCAGCTACAATCCTCAGTTCTGCTATTGGACAAAATATCGGAGACAAAATGAGTACTTTTAAAGTACTATTAGTTGCTATATCAATATTTCTAGCAACTCCATTTATAAGTATTCTTATAGTAAAAATTTTAAAGTTAGAAAGAACTTATGAATTAATGTTAAATTACAGTAATCTAGGTTTCATGGGAATTCCTATTATCTCAAGTATATATGGCAATAAGTATGTATTGTATGTATCAATTTTCATGATGGTATTTAATATTAGTTTATTTTCACATGGAGTTTCTATTTTACAAAAGGAGAATAACTCAAGTAAAGTTCAATTAAAAAATCTACTTAATCCAGGTATTATTTCAGCTCTGGCCACATTATTAATTTTTATATTTGAAATACCTATGAATGAATTTATTACCATTATATTGAAAAATATAGGATCTATTACTACTCCATTAGCTATGATAATAATAGGTTCTATCTTAGCTAGTGTAAAAATTACTAGCATTTTCACAGATAAAAAGATTTATATTTATACTATTCTAAAAATTTTAGTGTATCCTTTATTAACATGGATAATATTACATAATTTCGTAAATGACCCAGTAATAATAGGTGTTACAGTAATTTTATGTGGACTACCTACTGCCGGAAATGTATCAATGCTTTGTTCAGACTATAATGGTAACGTTGAATTGGTAACTAAAGGAATGTTTCTCTCCACAATATTCTCTTTTGTAACCATTCCATTATTAATGCTCATTTTTTAAAAATATAAAATAAATACAATTGATTCTTCTAACAATGCTATAAGATGTCTATATTTTTAAACATTATATAGATGTAATCTTCTTGTTAACTACTTCTTTACTAAACTTTTATCAGCTAATAAACTACAGCTTCGCTATGAATTACACAAATTAAAATAACCCACGACAAATTGTCGTGGGTTTCATGGTGGAGGCGAAGCGTGACCTTTGAAATCCACCAAAAACCGTATCATATTTTAATTCAAAATAGATTACATATCAACAACGCTTGTGCTCATTACCTATAATCCATAGAAATAATTAAAAATTATCTTGATCTATGCTTTAATTCTTCATACTGTTGCTTAGTTAAACCAAATTGACCAAATTCAATAAAATTAGGATCATGAAAATCACTGCCACCACTTTTAACTAAATTATGTTTAGTTGCTAAGTCTAATGTTTTTTGATAATCAATCATCTTCATCTTTGAATGGTTAATTTCAATTCCTTGTAATCCATATTCAACATATTTTTCAATCTCAGCATAATTATTATATTCGCAAGGATGAGCAATTATTGCAATTCCACCATCTTGTTTTATTGCTTTAATACCTTCCATAACTGAAATATAGCCCATCTTTGAATCAGTTTCTTTGGATGTCTTTGAGGCAAAAAGCTCACGATATCTTTCCTTAGTCATCTCATGGGGATATTTCTCTTTTAAAGCTTGAAAAATATTCATTTTAAAGACAATACTATATTTAGAATATTTTTTAGCATCTTCATAGGTAATCTTATATCCCTTTTGTATTAGTTCATTAATTAAATCTCGATGACAATTATCTCGGCATCGTAAAGTTTCATCACATAGTTTTTTAATATGTGGTGTATCTTCGTTAAGCCATAAACCAATAATATGGACTTTTTTTAATACTTCATAATCATAGCAGCTCATTTCAACTCCCTTAATTACATCTATATTTAATCTATTTCCACACTTCTTGATTTCATCAAATTGATCAACTGTATCATGATCCGTAATCGCCAATGCTTGAATTCCTTTCTCTTTTGCCATTGCAATGACCTGAGCAATTTCGCAAATACCATCACTATGATTTGTGTGTACATGTAAATCAGCATATATCATTTTGGACCTCCCTAAATAACTGTCAATATGACATCTTCTTTGTCAACTATACTTTTATCAGTTTGTACTACTTCCATATAGTCATTACTATTAGTGACAATTATCATTGTTGTTAAATCATAGCCAGCCTCGTGTATTTTATCAATATCAAATTCCAATAACAAATCACCTTTCTTAACTGTTTGACCTTGAGAAATCATTAATTTGAAGTATTTTCCTTCTAAAGATACAGTATCTATACCTACATGAATTAATAATTCAATATCATTTATTGTTATTCCAATAGCATGACCAGTATGAAAACAAGCACTAATTATTCCATCACCTGGAGAATATACTTTACCTTCACTAGGAATAATAGCAATTCCAGCACCCATTATACCACTAGAAAAAGTTTCATCGGCAACATTTTCTAAAGAAACAATTTTCCCTTTTACTGGTGCTAATATATTTTCATAATTACTTTTATTTAGAATTTCTTTATGTTCCACTTCTTTAATATCTTTAACTGGATCATCAAATCCAATAATCAATGTAGCAATAAATGTTACTACTGTAGAGATTATCATGGTAATAATAGCATATACTAGATCCTTGCTACCTTCAGATACCCACATTGGTAAGCTTAATAACCCTGGTGTTACATAAATATAAGCTTTTAATTGAACTATTCCAGCAAATAATCCTCCAGCAGCACCACCGATCATACATGCATACATTGGCTTTTTAAGCTTAAGAGTAACACCGTACATTGCTGGTTCAGTAATTCCTCCCAAAAATGCTGTAACACTTGATGAAAAAGCTATCTGCTTAAGTTCTCTATCTTTTGTTTTTAGCGATACTGCTAGTGATGCTGAAGCCTGAGAAATATTAGAACATAATGCAATAACACGTGTAACAGGATCAAAACCATTTTGTTCAATTAACATAACACAAATTGGACTTAAAGCTTTATGCATGCCTATTGATACTAGCCATGGATATACAGCTGCTAAAATTGGAATTGCAACAAATCCAAAATGTTGTTGGACAAATAATATAATATCTGCAACCCATTGTGCAACAAAATTACCTACTGGTCCAATTACAATAAATGCTAATGGTGCAGTAATTAACATAACTAATAATGGTGCCATAAAAACTTTAATCATATCTGGAACATATTTATAAACATATTTTTCAACATAAGACATTATCCACACTGTTAAAATAGCAGTTACCAATTGTGAAGAATACTTGACCAACGCTAACGGTATTCCTAAAAAATATACTGCTTTTCCTGCTGATACTAATGAAATCCATTCTGGATGAAGCATTGATAAACAGATAAATCCTGCTAAATATTGATTACAATTGAACATTCTTGCTGCAGAAAAACCTACAAATGCTGGCATAAAATAAAAACCAGTATCAAAAATAAAATTCAACACATAGTACGTTTGACTTGATTTACTTAAGATTCCCAACATACTTAAAATTAAAAGTAATACTTTTCCCATTCCAGCTCCTGCTAGTAATGGAATCATTGGTGCAATTGAACCCGTAATTATTGCTAACATTCTATTAACAATATTTTCTTTATTATTATTATCTTTACACTTTTCATTTGATGAATCAAATTTAGTAAATTTCATAATTTCCTTATAAACTTTATCAACATCATTTCCTATTACTAGCTGGTATTGACCGCCCTTTTTTACTAAAGACAACACACCTTTAATATCCTTAACTTTTTCGTCATCAGCCTTTGACTGATCATTAAGCGTAAATCTCAATCTTGTTGAGCAATGGACTACAGATGCAATATTATTTTCCCCACCAATCGCTTTTAGAATTTCACTAGACATCTTTTCATAATTCATTTTAATTTCCTCCATTTCATATTTTATAAAATGAAAGTTTAGCCAACTTAATGTTACTATCTAACACAAAAAATTTATATTATTATAATCACCTCCTTTAATAACTAACAAATTACTTACCCTTTATTAATTTTGCAATATGAATTGTAAGATATAAAATTTCATCATCATCCAGATAATAATAATATTTGTCTTCTATAAACTGCTTTATCTTCAAGCTACATAAATATTGTTCCACGTATTTTTCCTTCAAAAGCTCTAGTATATTATTATTAAGATTATCTTTATTATTAAGTTTTTTTGAAAAAACTCGATGTCCAAAAAATTTCAAATGAGTGACAAATCGATAATAATCAAGTGATTCGGTATCAAAATCATATTTGAAATAATACTTTACAATATTCACTATATTTTGAATAAATCCAGTTATTTCATATATATCTTGAATATCATTGCTAATTTCAGCACTGACAATATGTAATGCAATAAACCCTGCCTCGTCTTCCTCCATCTTTAAATTATAATTTTTTTCAATTAGGGTAATCCCGTATAAGCCAATCTCATATTCATTTTTATAGAAATGTTTAATTTCCCATAATAGTTTATTATTTATTATAATTCCTTCTTTATAACGTTCAATACTAGTATTAATATGATCCAACAAAGAGATGTACAAAGAATCATCTAACTTAGTAGATAATTTTTGTTTAGCATGTTCAACAATTCCATCGCAAATTTCAATGTATTCTACAGGAATACTGCTTAATGCCTCAACCAAACGATTGGGATACTCTATTGAACTCAAAATAAACTTTTTAGTAATTTTCTTTGGATCAACAATATCACCATTTTTCCTACCATAGGCAATTCCTTTCCCCATAACAATTACTTCTTTCCCATTAACATCATTCGTTATCACAGCATTATTATTCAAAACTTTATTTATTAACACTAAAATACCCCCTTGAAAATAAATAAAACCTATTTGCAGATATAACAAAATATCTGTAAATAGGTTTTGTGTAGCAAGCTAAGTGCTATTACAATCCATCTCTTACATGTACATTTTATAACATTCTGTTGATGTTTGTCAACGCTTACAGAAATTATTTTATAATCATTTTTGTATAATAAATTCTAATCTATACTTATAAAATAAATAATCCACGACATTTGTCGTGGATTTTATGGTGGAGGCGAACCGTACACAATATCGCTCACAACAAATATATCAAGTTATAGACATAATATAGATTAATAATAAT
>NZ_JBJIAB010000020.1:0-98163 GCF_045310795.1 Candidatus Clostridium helianthi | reverse complement strand
TTCTGAATTTAATCAACTAATTAGTCTAAGTTTTTCACTTAGAAACAAGTCGCACTTCCGGCAAGCTCCAACTTCATATAAGTCAAGAATTTCTAAGCATTAGACTAGTCCTTTATTTGGGTACCCGGTGGGCGCAGAAGGCATGCACACTTCGCTAGAATAAGTCGTTGTCCCGTAAATGTCCAAGCTAAAATATTAAAGGTCATGAATTTTTATGGCCTTTTGTGTTTATAAAGATATTGAAAATTAGGGTTTATTCTTTAATTTCAGCTGGAACACTTCGGGAAACGTTATTTAGCGAAATGTACATGCCTTCTTTGTTGTATTAGGGTTTCTTGATGTAAATCATGGAGAAGGTGTTACGATGGTTTGTGGTGTATTGTGCTAATTGAGATAATATTGCATGCGCAGATAGAGTTTTTTTGTAAAACGTGAGAATGGGAAGAGAAAGATAATGTTTTTATTTTCTTATGACGATTATTTAGATTTACTTCTGAATTTTAACTCCAGAAAGAGTCAATACTTAATACCAAAGAGCTTTGCTCCACTGAAATTACATTGACACTTTCTTCAGCAGTTAATTTAGATGCAGTGATAGGATTAAAGGCTGCGCCTCAAATCCTATGAACTATAGAAAGCATATGGAATATGAATTATTCTAAAGATTGTGGAGAAGTCCCATTGATTTATTACATAATTTAAGGAAAAGTAATGCATGTGCATAAGAAAGGGGCGCCTTGGACTTGCCCTCACAAGATAGAGAGAAGATTTATTGGAAGGTGAGGGCAGGTCCACAATGTACATGCTTACCTGCTAGTATTTTTTAGTAATGGCGCTATTTCCGCTACAGAAATCCAATCACAAAAAATAATAGAAATAAATATAAGAGGTAATTATTTTTAATGATTCGGTTTCTTTCGCTTCAATAACACTCATTACTCAAAAAGGACAGGCGGAAAAGCAAGTACATTGACGGCGCCCTATGAAATAAAAGTACTATGAATGCTGAAGTTGTATTATATCAAATGAAGTATTTACTACTAGCAATTGATATAACATGTTTAGGGTCAATATTTCTAAGTGGAAATACTGAATTACAAGTAATGTTATTGATATTTTATCAGAAAGAAAATTAACCAATAGTTAATTTTTATGAATAAAAAATGAAAATGCTTCAATTGTTTACATTAAGCAGTTTTGATATTATTTAATTAACGAAGGCCGAAGTTAATCAAATGTATAGATAAGTGAAGGAGTTTATTTTATGAGAATAGGTGAAGTTATTAGAAAATGTAGAAAAAAAGAAAATCTTACTCAAGAGCAAGTTGCTAAGTATTTAAATATTAGTGCACCAGCAGTGAACAAGTGGGAAAATGGAATATCATATCCAGATATAACGCTTCTATCACCTCTTGCACGTGTGCTAAAGATTGATGTTAATACTTTATTAGCATTTAATGAGGAGTTAACAGATACAGAAGTAAATAAACTTGGAAGAGAAGTTAGTGAAATGGTATCAAAAGATGGATACCAAAAGGCTTTTGAAAGAGGTAGTGATTTAATTAAGCAATATTCAAGTTGTGATGAGTTAATATTAAGAATAGCATCACTATTAAGATTATTTTTAGTTAACTCGCAAGTAGAGGAAAAATATAAATATGAAGAAAAAATTATTGCTTGGGTTGAACTTGTAGCAGCAAGCAGCAATGAAAAAACTGCGTCCATGGCCAAAATATTATTATCCGGAATATACAGAGAGAAAAAAGAGTATGAAAAAGCTCAAAGTATACTAGATAAAATTCCAGAGTTTGAGATAGACATAGAGAAAAAAATTCAACAGGCATTACTATTTGAAAGCAGCGAAAAAATTGAGGAAGCTTACTGCGTGTGTGAAGACATACTATATAAAGACGCTCTAGAAACAACAGCAGCATTATTTTTAATAAAAAGGATGTTATTAAAAGAAAATAAATTTGATGAAGCAGAAGAGTGTACAGAGCGTGCTAAAAAGCTCGTTGAAGCGTTTGATTTAGGGGCGTACCAAAAGTATGATTTAGATTTGTATCTAGCTAAGGAAAAACACGATAAAGAAAAAGCTATAGAGTTAATTATAAATATGGTAAATGAAGCAGACAGTATGGATCATATAAAGTCAAAATTATACAGGCATAGAAAATGGAAAACACTTAATAGTTTGGGCAAAGATAAATATGAAAGCTTAGCCAAAATGAGAATAAAAAAAGACAAAAGCCTTGATTTTGTAAAAGATGATCCGAGAATAAAATTTCTACTTGAATAATACTGAAATTGGTTAAATAAGTTAATCATAAAGATACCATCCATACATAAAAATAAATAATAAATTGTAAAATTGCATTATTCAAGAGATTGAATCTGTAATTTTTTATACGTTATACTACAGGAAGATTGTAGATAATATAAATAACATTTTGTTATATTACTGTCACAAATCTTAATTATTATATAAATATTAAAGTAGTTAATAATGTGATATTTATAGTATATGTTATAATTAATTCGGAATAGTAAATAAGATGAAGGAAGACTATTTTATATTGTTACTTAGAAATGGAGAAAGCGTGTTATCATGAAAATTGATAGATTACTAGGAATTTTAAATGTCCTTGCCAATACAGATAGAACTACAATACAAGAATTAGCAGAAAGGTTTGAAGTCTCCAAACGCACAATTTTTCGAGATTTAGATACTTTGAACAAGTCGGGAGTTCCTATTGTTTCATATTCAGGAATTGGTGGCGGAGTATCAGTCATTGAGGGGTATAAAATCAAAAGTAATATTCTTTCTAAGAACGATATAAAAAATGATTTTACTGCGCTTAATGGACTAATGAGCATTGATGAAAGCGCTGATTTAACAAATCTAATAGCGAAACTAATTCCAGAAGAAACAAGTATGGTATTTTCAGAAAGTGATTATGTAATTGATTTATCCTCATGGTTCCAAGACAGTATTACACAAGAAAAGGTATCTATTTTGCATAAAGCAATTCTAAATAAAAATTGTATTTATTTAGAATATATTTCTAAAAGTTCGCATTCATCAAGAATAATTCAACCTCATAAACTTGTTTTTAAGCAATCATACTGGTATTTATACGCTTTTTGTGAGGATAAGCAGGAGTTCCGTTTGTTTAAAATCAACCGAATTGTTGATCTTAAAATTATGGATGAAAGTTTCAATTGTAAGGCAGTTGAAAAAATAGATTTTAGAAAAGATTTTGGGACTGGCTTGTTTTCTTCCCAAGACCCAACAGCATTGTTTGAAATCATATTAGAATATGATATTAATAATGAATTCTTTTTAACAGATAAGATAGATGCTAAATTTTTTAATAAGATTAGTAATTCAGAAGATAAAGGGCAGATTATATTTTCTGTTTCAGACTTAGAGTGGGCTGTTAATTTAGTTTTCAACCTGCAAGACAAAGTTAAAGTTATAGCACCTATTGAACTAAAAGAAGCAATGAAAACCAGAATAAAAAGAATAAATGAACTCTATAAAGATGACATATAGGTGTCATCTTTTTCATTGTAAAATACTTAAGAAAGGAAGTGTTACAATGAAAAAAGAAATACTTGTGTTTATTTTTGATGGATATGCAGATTGGGAAAGTTCTTATATTTGTTCAGAACTCAATGGAGCAGAAACAGATTATATTGTAAAAACTTTAAGTCTGGACAAAGATCCTAAAATCTCTATGGGAGGTTTTAGAATCATTCCTGATTATTCTGTAAGTGATTACCCAAAAAACTTCGAGATGTTGATTTTAATTGGTGGTTATGCTTGGATGGAACAGAAAAACAATGATGTTCAACCTGTGGTTGAGTATGCAGTTAATCATCATATTCCAGTAGCAGCAATCTGCAATGCCGCTAATTTTATGGCGGAGAATGGCTATTTGGATAATATCAAACATTCAGGCAACACTTTAGAATATATGAAGTCACAAGCCCCACACTACAAAGGTGACAAGAATTTTATTGAAAAACAAGCAGTTTGTGATTCAGGTATCATAACTGCAAATGGTACAGCTACTTTAGAGTTTGCTAAGGAAATTATGTTGTATTTGAATGTTAAGCCTACAGAAAAAATTAATGAATGGTATAAATTTAACAAGATAGGTTTCTATTAGCATTAGAGCAATGTAGTTCATTTTAATGAGGAATAAATAATATTTTGCCATATTGCTGTCACAAATCTTAAGTATTATATAAATATAAAGTAGTTAAATATTATTTACCCCTTATTAAATAAGTATTAACCAGTATTCAGAATGGTCTATTACACCCTAGTAGATCATTCTTTTTATTTTATTTCAAGTTCTAGTTGCATTGGTCTTGTATCAAGGTAATGTTCATATTCTATTTTATAGTATATGATTAATTTTCTTCTGCCCTCATATGGTAGTGTATTTACCAATGAATCAAATTGGGCTTTTGATACAAAGCCTTTTTCTTTTATAAGCCATGTTGTAAATGTCATTAGATTTAATCCTTTCATATAGATATTTTTAATGAGGGATAGAGATGCGTATTTCTCTAATCCCATTCAGTCTGTAGATAATTTATAAAGTATTGATATTTTTCGTGATAATATAAATCAGTTCTTTTAGATTCTTCTTTTGATAAGATAGAAAGCCAATCTTTATAGTGTCCGTAAGAATTAAAAGCTTCTTTAGTAGTGAGCCATTTTGTAAATGTGAAATTTCTCATATTTTTCTCAAATCCTCTCTTAACCTTATATTATAATTATTGCCAAAGATGCGAACAAATATTCGCAGGTACTTGTACTTATTTGTATATTTTTTTAACCATTTGAGTATAAGAAATTTGATTGTTGGCTAGAATATTTTACAGATAAGGAGTGGAATAATAATGGAAAATAGAAATAAAATAAAAAAAGAAAAACCACCAACAAAGCAGCTTCATGTGGAATGTGAAATTAAGTTATATGAAGACTTTGAGGCGTATTGTCATAGGAATGGAAAAGACGTTAGTAAGGCAATAAGAGGGTATATGAAATTATGTATTGGAGAATAAATTATAAATAATTAAAGTACCTAAAAGGTGCTTTTTTGTACATAAATAATGTCTAAAATTTTTGCAAGTGGGAATAATAAAAATATGGGAGGAGAGCAAATAAAAAGAAAAGGTGGCCATAAAAGTGGAAAAGAGAAAATACGAATCAAAAACATTAATAGCGGAGTACAGATATTTAAGCGAAAATAAAGAATTTAGATTTTCTGAAACAGCTTATAGACTAAAAGATGGCTCAATAATTATTGAGTATGAAGGCGCACCCTTAAGTCGTTATGGATTGAAATTAAGTTATAACAAGAATATAGGAAGAAAAGGAATATTCAGTGTTACCAGTGATGATTATGAATTTTGGAAGTCATTTAGAGGCAGAATTGATGATAACAGTTTTGTAGATTATGAAGCTGAAAGAAATGAAGATATAGAAAAAGTCAGGGAAACATATTATAAACAAGTAAATGCAGAACATGAAAATATATTAGAAAGTTTATCATGCGAGGAGCTGCCATACTAAATACATAAGGGGAGAAATCCCCTATAAAGTGAAACTTTTCAGTTATAGTTTTACTATAACTGAATTTAGTTGAACTTATCTAGGCTCGTGACGTTCTAGCACTCACATATAACAATATGTGAGTGCTAGAACGACTAGAGATCAGATAAATAAAGCGATAATAAGGACAAGCACTTAGCACAAGGAACCCAAGTGAAAAATAATAATATAAGCTATATTCTTAAGGGTCCAACCAATAAATTAAAAATAGCATGTCCAATCAAGCGCCACAATATCACATAGATTTTTCATATCAACTTCACATATTTATTTAAAATATAGGTCAAGATCAAAAGCGAAGCGTGTCTTGAGCTACATTTTAAATAAATGTACCATCTTATATGAAAAAAACTATATAAGAGGTATGGTCTAGAGTTTCTCAATGGGGGCGGTCTTGGACTGGCTTTTTTAATACCTCTACATAATTAAAAGTAGATAATAGCTCTGAAAATCGTATCATTAAAAATAATGTCCCTGTGATACAATTTGTTATTTTTAGTGATTGGATTTTTAGAGCGAGAAACCATATAATCAAACATTTTAGTAATGAACTTAAGCCTGTACAAGATAGACATGCCGTCACATTACTAATACTTTCTTATATAATTGTGACGGCATGTCTAAGCCCCCAAAATTCTTGTCAGCTTGTCTGGCCAACTAAACATTATCTTTATATTTTCCATACCAGAAACAATAATTTATAATGAACTTAAAAAGAATCATAAACAAAAGTTTTAGTCAGAGGGATGGATCAGTATCTTTATACATATTTTAAAGAAAGAATTTAACTGCATAGTTACCTAATTATAATTTATTCATGAAAATCCATCCTGAAGTGCCCCACCGGGAACCCAAACAATGGATTAGTCTAATGCTTACAGATTCTTACTTTGTAAAAGGCTCCGAGTGAGGAGGAGACTTTTACAATGTTAGAAGCCTGTAGCTGTATGACCTGTCCATTTTTGGGTGGTGGATTGCGGCACCCAAGGAGCTCTTAAGAAAATAAACTTGTCCTTTAGAAAATGCGTATATAGGTATACCAATAATAGCTATAACATAAGAACATAGATAAAATATAATTAATTATAAACTATTTATTAGTATATAAAGATAATTTAAATTGAGTACGTAGAAATAAAACTAAACTAATAGAGTGGCGCCGCCACAAGGAGCACGTAGTGCTGCAATATATTTATTCCTTGCTGCCGCAGGCTACAACAATTAATGAGAAGTTCAAGATATATAGAGTTTATAACTGCCCAGAATATACTATCGTGACATATAGGTTCTAAAAGTAATAAAATATGAAAATAGCTTGAACTTCTCTTCTTTAGGAGCAAAGCGACGTTATTGGATTACAAAAGATAGACTGATTGAAGCTATGGCTAAATTTAAAATTGTCTAATAACTGTAATAGATTTATTCTGTCCATCTTAACTCCTTGTATTATTTTAATTTGTTACATAATAATATTGATACAAGAATATGAAAAACTTGTAAATTAATACAGTTGTAATATAATAATAATTATATAAAGTGATATTGAATAGTTAAAAACTATAGGCTTATAAAAGATTATATTAAAAGTATACAATTTATGTAGTTAGGAGAAAACTTGTGCAAGTTAATTATATGGCTCTAATTATGAATTGGATCAATTTTGGGTTAATAATTTTAATAATAATAGGAATATACAAAGGGGTAAAAGCATTTAAAAGTTTTATAAAAAAGAATAAACAAATGAATGAAAAATTAGATACAATTTTAGATAAACTAGAAGAAAACAAGAAATGAATTTAAGGCGGTTTTTCAAAATATTTTTTGATAGTAGATTATTGTGCATTACATTATTTATAAAATACATGTTCATATATCAACAATTAAATCTAACGGAATATAAATAGAATTTAGGGCAATAAACGTTGAAGATTTAATATTTATTGTGTTTATAAATACATAAGTAAAAAGGCATTAGGAATATATCCAATGCCTTTTAGATTATATATTTTACTTTTGCTGATTATTAGTTCTATTAGTATTAGGTAGTAAAACTAATATTACACTCAGGCAAAGCATCTTTTAAAGCTTTTTTATCTGCATCACTTATTGGATTATTAGACAAATCAATATCTTGTGAATTTATTAGGCTTTTTAATGCATTTATATCATATATATAATTATTATGTAAATCAAGTTTTGTTAAATTAGTTAATTCATTTAATGGATTTATATTACGTAGTTGATTAATATCTAAAGAAAGTTCTCGTAATTGAGTTAATTTACTTAATGAACTTATATCACTTATTTGATTAACACATAAATCAAGTCCTTGTAAATTAGTTAATCTGCTTAATGGACTTATATCACTTAATTCATTATATCCTAAATCAATATATTGTAAATTAGTCAGGGTACTTAACGCACTTATATTACCAATGTTATTATATCTAAGACTAAGCACTTGAAGATTAGTTAACCCCTTTAAAACACTTATGTCTTTAATGTGATTACTGTTCATAATAAGAATTTGTAAATTAGTTAGTTCTTTTAATGGGCTTAAATCACTTATTTCAGAGAGAGTTAACCCAATATATTTTAATTTAGTTAATCCTTTTAAGGGACTAAGATTTTTTATTTTAGAATGTGGTATTTCAAAATATTCTAAATTTACCAAATTTTCAATTCCTACAAGGTTAGTTACTTCATTCAAGTCATTTGGAATTGATAATGCAGTAATATCTTTAACATCACTTTTGTACAATGTTCCAGTAGGTTTATTTATTATATTTCTTACTGCTTGTTCTAAATGTTCATCTGCAAATCTAAATATTTCTGAATTTCCATTTGTACCATTAGAATTAGGAATCCATGCTCCATTTGGATCTATGTAATACACATCAACCCATGTATCAGCAGCCATTTTACCATCATTATAGAAGTAGTACCAAGTTCCCCTTATTTTATGCCAGCCTTTTTTCATAGCTCCAGTAGCGCCACTATCAGAGCTAGTATTAAAGTAATACCAATAACCATCAATCTTTTGCCAGCCAGTTTTCATAACTCCAATATTACTTGTATCACTTTCATCCAAATAGTAAACATCTCCACCAGAGTCTATAAACCCTGTTGCCATTGGTCCATGGTCATAAAAATAATACCAGTTTCCATTATCGTTGAGCCAACCTGTCTGCATAAAGCCTTTTTCTTGCAGACCTTTAGCTTGTTTATTCAAATAATACCAATCTCCATCGATTTTCCTCCATCCAGTAACTAAATTACCCTGAACAGAATCTAGATAATACCATGAAAATTTATCGGAATTTATCAACTCTTTTTGCGCATAACCATCATAGAATTTTATCCAACCTTTTTGCATATAACCATTAGGCATAAAAAAGTACCATTTTCCATCAATTACCTTCCAACCTTGTGCAAATGAATTACCCACTGTATATCGCCAGCCTATAGAATCTTTTTTCCATGCTGCACTTGTGCCAATTGGATTTAATGTAAATATTGAAGCTGTTATAAGTGCAATAGCTATTGCTTTAGTTAATTTTAATTTATTCATTGTAGTTACCCCTTTTTATCATTTGTGATTTCATTCCCATTGTATCATGTTGCCCATATAAATTATTTATGTAATTAATGGCTATATTTTTAATATTTAGCTGACTATAATAAATTCAAAAATAATCTGCACAAATTTCTATTAGAACGAACTAAAGGCAACCAATCAAGGTTACCTTTGTTATTTCACCATTATTCTTAAAAATAACTCTAATAGTAAAATCAATATTTTATTTGAGAAAAGTATTGAAAATTATGTAATGTTATTTATATAGTGAAACTAATTCAGATTTGTAAAGAAGAGTGAACTATTATTTCACCTTTTTTATTTTTATATGAAAGCATTGTTGTTAAGAATCTATTATCTTGATAGAGATTATAATCAATTCGTGATTCTTTTCTTTCTTTTGTAAATCTATTTCCTATATAGGTTATTATATTCTCAATGCTGGTTTTACTGGCGTCAAGTACATATTTAATCTTTTTGCCATCATAGGTTATCATTTTAATTAGGGGTTCACCTTCAATGGTAAAGACTAACACATTAATACTATCGGGGTTACCTAACAAAACATTGTTAAAAAAAATAGATACAGGTTCCTCATAATCAATAAATCCAACAGAATCTATTAATGAACTTATAGAGTATTTAAACGAAGATTCTGGCATAATAACTCCTTTTAATTTTGATAATAGTTAATATATACTACTAATTCTTAATTTGTGTATCATTTTATAATTTAAATTGAAATTAAACTACTTAGTTTCGGTGTTCTAATACAAATAAATTTAAAGGCGATAAACACTAATAATCAATGTTTATCGTCTTTTTGCTCATGCCACTTTATGAGAATCATCAGTAGAACTCTCTGTATCAATAGCAACACCAAGTTTAGCTGATATTATGGTATTTAACTTATTAATTGAACTTGCTAAGCTAACAATTTGCTTCTCTAAGCGTATTAGCAAATATGCAGACACTGCCACGGGAAAGCCATTATTAACAATAAGATCCATTAATTGATTTACTTCCATAAACTCATCACCTCCTATAAAAGATATATGAAATAAAATATATTAGTTCATATATAGGTAATAAATAATTATTTGAAATTAAAATAGATAAACTAAATTATTGAGTGCCAGCTTCATTTACAATATGGTTATGATAATAATTTATAGCAATATCAACTATGGTACTGACACATACATTAATATCTGGATGGATGCTCTTTAATTCATTTATTTTTCTTATAGTAGAACTTCTAAGGGTGTAGCTTCTTTTAATATTTGGAGTTTCACCATCAATGGCAGGTGCAGCACCATTAGGTAGTGGAGTTCTTCTATTATCAAAGATGTATTTCGTAGAATTTAAAGTGTTTTTCATTTCTGTGGAGTTAGTTATTTCATTTTGAACGTTGCTACCAGTATCTGAAGCAGTATTAACTTGAGCATTAGATCCATGAGATTCTTGAATAGCACTGCCACTATTAGAACTACATTTAGAATTAGTTTGAATAGTATCAGTATTAAAATCATCATCAAAAGAGAATGAAGAAATGCAGTCACCAGCTATAGGAGCTTCGCTAGTAAATCCATATACTTCACCTTCATCATATTCAAAATCATTTTTAGGAACCTTTGATGTTTTTCTTCTAGCCATAAATTATATACCCTCCTTAGCAGTATTTTTATGTATCCTTATAAAAGATATATGGTTATTTATTAGAGATTCTAAAATTCTAAAGAATTTAGGAATATATATTTTTTAGAATTTTAGAATACAAGAACTTAAGAATAATGGAATTTAAGAATATTAGAACTTAAGAATATAAGAATTTGCTTGTAAAATGCGGGTTAGGAGAGTAGAAATACAAATTTAATCATGATTTTAATGTTATGTTACGGTATAAAACATATATCAATAATAGCAGCTATTAAATTTTAAAGCTGTAGATAAATTATTGGAGTGTGTTGTAAAAATGATTAGAGATGAGATTAAACTTAATTCGGAAGAAGGAGAGGTTTTTGATAAAAAGCAAATAGCTTTAGCAATTAGAAATTCTACCTTTCAGGATGATTTAAAATGTTCTTTGTTAGAGGAAGGGATATTAGATAAATGCCAAGGATGTAGCTTGAAATATATTTGTGATGGAATAGATAAAGTTGCTGATAGTTATATAGAGAAAGCTACAGAGGTTGTTAACAATTTTAGTTTTGAATAGGTAAATGAAATATTTGTATTATATAAAGATAACAGCTCCAAGGATTAACCTTAGAGCTGTTATCTTTTATGCCTAATAATACAATGAAATATTACTAAGAATTTTCATTAATATGTTTTTCTTTCTTTGAATAGCAGTAGAGTAGCACATATTTTTAAAATAAGCATATTCCTTTACAGTGTAATTTTTGTAGAATACAAAATCTATAAGTTCAAGTTCCTCTTCATTTAAATTCTTAAGGGCTAATTTTAAATCCTCATAGTCACACATTTCACATAATGAAGTTTCAGTTGAGATTTCAAGTTCTGGAAAATCATTTTCAACAGCATCATGTAATCCTAATGCATCACTCCCCTCAGTAGATCTTCTGGTTTTAGTTCTTTTTATTAGATCATTCATATTATTTTTAATAGCATTAGTAGCATAGGCAACAAATCTATGCTTTTTTAAATTGTACCTTGAAACAGATTTGAAAAGTGAATGATAGCATTCTTGGATAATATCATATGGGGTATATCCATCAATGAAAGTTCTTTTAGAGATATTATAAATTAAAGGCTTAAACTCATAAGCTAATTTTTCTTTTGCTTCTTCATCATTGTTCTTACATCTCGTAACTAAAGTTTCAACATAATCAAAATCCATATAAACCTCCATCTTCAATATAAGAGTTATGAATTAAAGTAATTATTTTGCATATATTGTGTCTAATGTTAAATTTATCTCTACATATAGTATATATGGCTAGATTACATATAACTTATATAGGAGTATAAAAATAATTAGATTTATGTTGTCACTTAGTTTTTTAATATTGAAGTTCTTGGTTACAGCATATATATGCTCTTTTTAAAGGCGTATAACTCATATTAAAAAGTAAAAAATTAGAGATTATAGAGGAGATGTGGAAAATGATTAATTTTATAATAGCAGTAGGTCATACCGCTAGTGGTAATGTTGGATGTGGAGTTATTGATAAGTTAGATGAGAGCAATTGTACAAGAGAAATTGGAGCTTTAGTTGCAGAGTATTTGCAGCAGAAAGGTTATGGAGTCGACTTACTTAGAATTGATAAGAACAATAGCTATAACTGTGAAGATTGTTATGAAAGAGCAAATCAAGCTAGTGAAATAGCAAAGACAAAAGATATAAAACTTTATGTTGAAATTCATATTAATGCAGGAGGAGGTAGTGGCCCTGAAGTATTAGTATTTGGGAAATCAGAAGTTGCTAATCAATATGCTACGAGAGTATGCAATGAATTATCAAGCACTTTGAATTTACCTAATAGAGGAGTAAAAACAAGAAACTTAATTGTTCTTAATAAAACTGTTATGCCCGCAATTTTAGTTGAATGTTTATTTGCCGATGGTGATGATGCAGATAAATATGATCCTGAAGTTATTGCGAGAGCTATTGTTAATGGATTAGTTGGCGCTGATAATTCTAGTGATGGTGAGTTGAAGGCAGGATGGAACAAAAATGATGTAGGATGGTGGTATTGCACGGATATAGAAAATAAATACTATTATACTTCTCAAAATGGCTGGCAAGAGATTGAGGGAGAGTGGTATATCTTTGATGATAGGGGATATGCTTTGCAGAATTGCTGGTATCATGATGAAAAGAATAATGATTGGTATTACTTAGATGAGAATTGCAAGATGGTTAGGGGAAGTAAAGAAACACCTTTGTGGAAGTGGATTAATGGGAAATGTTATGCTTTTGGAGAGAATGGTAAGATGTATTGTGATTGTGTTACTCCAGATGGTTATTGTGTTTATAAGCAGGGAATGCTCAAAGAATGATTTCAGAATTGGATAATGAAATGTTTGAGGTGAATGGAGCAGTTATCTATATCAAGCAGATACTCGCCAATACTTATGAAGTGTTGGCGTTTTCTTTTTTTGTTTTAGGGGAATAGACATAATGGGATGACAATTGTAACGACATTTATTACCAGGAATGAGGAACTATATGTTATGTCATCGTTACTCAGAAACATCAGCTGTACGGAAATTAAAAGATATGGGTTTATCAAGATATTTTGTGATTGCTAATAGTTAATATCAATTATTTATTTAAACTACTTAGTTTAAAGTATTGAAATTATAATTGTATATGCATTTCCGTATAATTTACATATAGTCCGATACTAATACAATCCATATTTTTACTAAAAAGTTACTTCAAGTAAGGATATTACAGCATAAATTAGAGAGGTAGATTAGATAATGTTTACATTGTAAAAAAATGATTAAATATGCACTATATGTGTATATTTACGCAATGAATATAAAATGATACAATATTAAATATGGTAGGAGGAGGATTTAAAGTATGTTAATGGATTATTTTGTATTTAATGTAAATATAACAAATGAGAACGATATAAATGACTTGCTTAAAAAGATGAGCGTATTAAAGAATACCGAACCATTTGTAGATGAAGTAGTAGTGAATGTAAAGTGTAATAAAATCTTATACGGTAAGTTAATAGATGAATTAAAAAAGTGTTATTTTGGAACAAATGTATTGCTAGCACAAGTTAATATATATATAGATAACATTCAGGATATTAAGTTGCTACCTAATGAAGTAGATAAATTTTTAGTTCCAATATTGTGTTTTGACTCAACAAGTAATGGAATAATAAATACTATGAAAAATTTAATACATACATGTAAAGAAAAGTATTTTGCACCGATTGTATCAATAAATATAGATAATAGTAATGAATATATAAATTCTATATTAACTTATAACATGATAAAAGCTTATTTTTATGATGAAGAGATAAAGATATTGCATAATTTTAAAGATAAAGATGCGAAGTTGATAAAAGAAATTTTAAAAGATACTAGCTACATTGAGGATACATTAAACTTTTTAGGATACAGTGACAATAGTGTTCTAAGAGTAATTAAAAAATGCTTAAGGGAGATGGAAATAGGAATAGAGCAGGTGTATGAAGATACTGATAGACAAATAATTAATACAATTGATAATAAGGAAATAGACCTGGAAATTATACATAATAATCGCAAAGATTTAGTGAGAAGTTCCATGGATGATTATTTTAAAATATAATATGTGAGGTGTTTTATGGATATAATAATAGCACAATTTCCAAATAAAACTATTGAAATAGCACCATTAGGTTCTAGTATATTGATTGGAAGCTTAAGGCAAAGAGGTTATAGTGCAAAACAATATGATTTAAACATTGTTTTAAAAGATGAATTGCTGAAATCAGTAAACTTATATAATTTATATAATAAATTTTTGCCTGAATTACTAAAGCATGATTTTACAAATTCAAATTATAATGTTCTAAAATCATTTTATAGGATACTGGATAGTATTGAAAAAAAGCATTCTATTGAAAGAATAGAATTCGTAAAAGAATTATTACAAAGAAGAAAATATATAGAAGTATTTCAGGACGAGACTAATACTAAGATATTTGAAAGTATGTTGAACATATTAACTATCAGTAATAAATTTTTTGAAATAATAATATTGAACGATGTAATTGAGAAGGATTTTAAAGATATATTTGTGTATAGAGTTGTAGATAAATATCTTCAGGAATTTTGTGATATAAATCCCAAGATCATAGGATTTTCTACAGTGCAAATGCAACGAAAATTTACATTGTGGGCAGCTAAAAGATTAAAAGTTAAATTTAATTTTAAGGGAAATGTTATGATTGGAGGATCAGATGTAACTTATTATAAAGAAAAATACTTAAAATATTTTGATTATGTGGACTTTGCTATTTATCAAGAAGGAGAATTAGCAATAGAAAAATTAATTGACTATATTGATAATACATGTAAGTTAGAAGATGTTCCTAATCTTATATATAGAAAGGGGCATGAAATTGTATGTAACAAAAGTATTACTCCACATGATTTCGATAAAATCATTCCAGATTTTGATGATTTAGATTTGGATAAGTATATTACTAATGCATTACCAATGCAAGTTTCCAGAGGATGTAGTTGGGGAAAATGCACCTATTGTAAACATTTCAGAACCTATGGGGAAAAATATTATTTTGGTGATATAAATAATATAGTAGATATAATAGAAGTACTTGTAAAAAAATATAGCACAAACCTATTTCACTTTGTAGATGATGATTTTCCTAAACCGTTAAAAAATAAATTTTGTGATGAAATAATTGATAGAAAATTAGATATAAGATGGCTTACTTATAGTAGACTGGATAAAGGAATTTGTAAGGAAGATTTAGAGAAATGGTTTAAGGCAGGTTTAAGAGTAATTGAATGGGGGTTAGAGAGTGCCTCGCAAAAAGTACTTAACTCTGTTAATAAAGGAATTAACATTGAAAACATCAAAAGATTATTATTTGAAGCTAATAATATAGGATTTTTAAATAAGTTATTTATGTTTCATAACTTACCCGAAGAAGACTACGATGATTTATATGAGTCAATCTTATTTCTAAAAAAATTTGTTAGACATAAAATTGTTAGACCATTTTGGGAAATATCTACTCCTTTAGAGTTGCTAGAAGGAACGCCTTTATATGAAGAGTCATTAGTTAATAGTGTATTTAAAAAAGTCTATCTATCAAGAGGAGAACTTTTGTCAAAGGCTAGCTATATTCATAAGAAAGATTATAGAATAAAAAAAGATATTTTTAATAAGGAATTTGATGGCGTAGAAGAATTTTATAAAAAACAAGGTGTATTAAATGTTAATGATGAAGCAATAATGTTTGATGTAATAATAGATGAACTTTCAAACAAACATAAATTATATGCAAAAGTAAGGCTTTAAGATAGGTGATAGTATGGGTAAATTATTTGCGATACTAGCGGCAATATGCAATTCAGTCATAGGAGTATTTAGCAATCAGCTATATGCATTAGGAATGAGTAGTATTAGCATTGCTTTCTTCAGATGCTCAATAGCGTTAGCGATAATAGCTATATTAGGGATTAACAGAAATTTTAGAAATAAACTCTTTAACGTTAATATGAAGCAATTGCTTCAATATGCATTACTTGCATTCTTAGGAATATTCATAATGTATTCATTTGAAATATTGTCTATCAAATTTATTCCTGTTGCATTAGTATCATTTTTATTATATTCCTCAGGAATTATTACAATAATTCTAAGTTGCATATTTTTAAAAGAAAAATTAAACTTGAAAAAATTTTTATCAATTATCTTTGTTTTCTTAGGAATATTCATTATGTTTATTTCTAATCTTACAGAGAAAGGAAATTCTGTTGGAATATTAATGGCACTTTTAGCAGGAACAGGATATTCATTATTTTTATTTCTTATGAAAAAATTTAATTTAGAATCAAGTATGAAAACACTATTCTACTTATTTTTATTTGGATCTATATATTTATCTATACCATTATTGATATATGATAAAGACAGTATTAATATAAGTATAAATTGCATGCCATATCTAATTGCATTATCTATAATTCCAACAATTGGAGGGTTTTATTGCACTAATAAGGCTTTAAGTTTAATAGATGCAGGAAAAGTTCAACTATTTGAAATGACCGAACCATTTTTTGCATCAGTATTGGGCTATAGTATTCTTGGACAAGTTATAACTATATATGATTTAATTGCTGGAATATTAATAATGTTAGGATTACTAATAATAGATATCGACAAGATAAAGGTTTTAATAAAGTAGAATTTAGATATTTTATGTTTGTAAAATAATTAAGAGTATAAGTTCTAAAAATAGAAACCTAATAAGTGAAATTTGTATTTTTTACAGATTTATAAAAATGAAAAAATATAAATAGTACATGTAAAATATACTTAATGGATTAGATTCAAAATTAAATATATATTTTAATGATGTAATGAAGAAAATGGATACTTAAAGAAATATAAAGGCTTTAAGTATCCATTTTTTATTTTAAATGAGGAATTAAAAATGAAGAGGTTATATAAGCTTGAACGATTAGAAGAACTGAAATCAAAATACTCAAAGAAACAGAAGTAATAATAACTCTACTAGACGAAAACTATGGAACAGATAGATCTGTAGATAAAGACCTTTGAGGTTACATTATAATTGAAGAATTAAACTGTTGAGATTCATATTAATGAAGGAGGAGGTAGTGGCCCTGAAGTATTAGTATTTGGAAAATCAGAAGCAGCTAATCAATATGCTGCTAAAGTATGCAATGAATTATCAAGTACTCTTAATTTACCTAATAGAGGAGTGAAAATAAGAAACTTAATTGTTCTTAATGAAACTATTATGCCCGCAAATTTAGTTGAATGTTTATTTGCTGATAGTGATGATGCTGATGTTTACAATGCAGAAGTAATTGCTAGAGCTATAGTTAATGGATTGGTCGGAGCAGATGGTTCTAGTAATGGAGAATGGAAACTTGGGTGGAATTGTAATGATGTTGGTTGGTGGTATTGCACTGATATAAAAAATAGATATTATTATACTTCTCAAAACGGCTGGCAAGAAATAGAGGGAGAGTGGTATATATTTGATGATAGGGGATATGCTTTGCAGAATTGTTGGTATCATGATGAAAACAAGAACGTCTGGTATTACTTAGATGAAAATTGCAAGATGGTTAGGGGAAGTAAAGAAAAGCCTTTGTGGAAGTGTATTGATGGTGAATTCTACGCTTTTGGAGAGGATGGGAATATGTATTTTGATTGTGTTATACCTGATGGGTGGAAGGTTAATGCCGATGGTGCTTGGATAAATTAGTTATTTAGATTTAGAGGCTGATAGACATAGTGATTTTTATGTTTGTCAGCTCTTTTTAGTTTAGTTCTGGTAAAATGTTAGCTTATTAAGCGATAAAAAAGGTTAGTTTATTGTAATAATTATATGTAGCATCAAAGTATTATAGTAATGGATTTAATAAAAAGGAGCTAATAATGATGTTTAAAAATTTGGTTTTTAAAAGTAAAATAGTTACAGAGATAGAAAGAGGATCTAAAGACGTACCAAAATTATCATCAAAAGATAACTTTGATAATATCATTAATTTTGCAAAAGAAATATTAGAGTCTAACGTCAGTAAAGATGCAAAACAACATCCGATATTTGATGTAATAAGGATTTTGGGCAGAGGATTGCAAACTGATTATATGAAATACTTATTATATATAGATGGAGATGAGGATAATAGTGTTCCTAATTTAAGCTGGAGTAGTGTAGGTTTTGAGGAAATGGCTTGTATATCTAATAACCAAGGCAAATATCTTAATATACATGATTTAAAAAAAGAGGTAAAATGCAAAAAGAAAATAAATCTAAGTACTGATTTAATACTACCATGGCCATGGCATAAGGATAGGCTAATTAGAGCACTTATAGATATAGGTGAAGGTCGAAAGAAAAAGAAATGGAAACAAGATTTTAATAATCACTTTGTTGAAGTATGGCTTCCAATGGGAATAGCTTGGATCAATGGAGGAAATCACTCTATTACTATGGGGATAGTACAAGGTGGCGAATTGGATCCAGAATATTATTATTATATCAGTGAGGTATATAAATATGTATACTGTGATGGAGAAAATTTTATTATGACTGAAGACAATAAAGTTTTAGCCAAAGTTACTAATGTTGAGTTTGCTGCTATTTTGAAATAGGAAGGCTGCTAGTAGAAAAAGGATTGTCTTTTATTGATTAGGATGTAAAGATTATATGCATTCTCTTACTTAGAAAGCTAAGGCTTAATGAAATGAATTATTTGCTATCATATGTAATTTGTTAATTTATAGAGATTAATAGAAAAACACTGGATAAATATAGGTAAAATTATAAATTTTTGTAGTATAATAAGGATAGATTATTTAAATTAGATAATTTATACTTATTATTTCTTTAAGTGAAAAATAAACTATGGATTTGAGGTTCACATAATGTCTATAATGGGTAGTTTGAAATTTAAATTTATCATATATAAGTAATAATGTAGAAAATGGGGTGAAATTATGGAGATAGATAGACAAACTGAATATGAAATAAGAAAGTATATATCAGGTTTAGTTGATAATACAATAGATAAAGAGATTAAAAAAATATTAAGAGAAGATTTTAAGGAGTTTAATAAGTATGAATTATTATGTTATAGTTTGATATCAATAGAAAATGAATTTAAACTAGATACATTTAGAGAAGGTAGCATGCATCAAAATGCATCAAATTTGAGAATAATATTAGAATGGTTTATAAAAGTCATATTAAAATGTTATAAGATAAGGAAAAAAGGATTTACTTATACTGAAGATAAATATAATAAGTTTCAGGAATGTATAACTAAGATGCTTTTTATATATGGAAATTATGCTACTAATGAGAGATTCAAGCAAATGCGTGGAATAAATAAAATTAATATAGAAATTAATGATGAAGGAGAATACTATTTTAAAGATTCAATAATAGAAGATGATGTGGATTCTCGTGATAATTATTTCTATGGAGGATATACAAGTAATGAAGAGTTTGAGAAAGAAAAAAAGGCAAAGGGAGCAGCAACAATAAAAATTTTTCAAAAATATTTTGTGGGAGAATCAAAAATAAGTACTGTGGATTTTTTTTCATTCAATGAAATTGATCATGAAATATATTCTTTATGTAAAGAGAATATCTGTGTGGATATAGATAAATTTGGTTGTGGATTTAATAGTGCTATATTTAAAGATAAAGAGACTATAATAAATATTTTGGGTGCATTTATGTATATGGCACATGTAATTGTAATAAGAAATGATTTTAAAAGTTCTATACCAGGAAAAATTATTTTATTTGAAAAACCTGTAGTAACTTCAAAAAGTAAATTGATTAATCAGTTGAAAAAGTTTTTTACTATATCTGATGACGAGATAAATAAGATTATTGATTATTTTTCACTTAATAATGATTCAAGATTAGGCATAAATGAATATCCATTGATAAATATAGACGATTATATTTTATGGATTCCATCATCAATTATGTTTAATGATTTTCAATTTTCTATAGTTAATGGACATTATGGTAAGAATATTAAAATTATTAATCACAAAGAGACTGTTGCCCAATCAGTAGTGGATAAAATAGTTTTAGCATGTAAAAAATATGATAATATTATTATTTCAAGCGATAAACCATATGCTGACGAGCAGAGTAAATTTAATGGTGAGGTACTAAGAGGCGAGATTGATGTAGCATTATATGATACTATTTCCAATTCTTTGCTAATTATAGAATGCAAATGGGAAGATAAACTCTTTGTACGGGGGGACCAATATAAGATAATATGTGATGAAGTAAATAAAATTTATAAAAAACAACTTGAAAAGGATAAGTATTTTTTAAGTTTGAATATAAGTAATCTTGATTTCATATTTAGTAATGATGAGAGGGTAAAGAATAGACCATATTATCCTAGCAATATACAATATATTATGATAGATAAGAGAATTCAATTACATAGTAATGGTAAACATTCATTATCAGAGTTTAATTTCCTAAAAATTATAAAGGATAATTCTGTAAATAATACTTTGAGATTAGATATCATTATTCCATATATAAATTCATTAGAAACGAAAGTGACATATAATACTGGGAATACTAGATCTACAATAGATTATGAAGGGAAAAAAATTAAAAATTCTATATTTACATTAATATGATATAAATTTTCTAATATATTCTCAATTTAATGAGTATATAATAAAAAGGAGCAATTATTAGAATGCTCCTTTTTAAATATCCAAATTTTTTTAGAACTATACAACAGTTTATAGATAAATATTTAGCTATATGAAAGCAAACAATTAAAGTATATTAATGATTTAGGAACTGAAGTACAAGAACTTATAAATAATTTTGCTGAAGGTGATCTAGATTCAAAGGTTGTAGATCATTGGATCGGTAAATATGAAGAAAACATTGAAGAACATATAAAGGCTTTTGATTTAAATCATTTAAAGGTGTATATGAATGATGATGCCTTTCAAAAAATAAATTTAGGTATGTTAATATTAAAACAGTGCGAAAATATAGTTGAAGATTATTATATTATAGGACATGAAAATATAGATAATGAGCCTTATTACGTATCAAAAGAAGTTAATAAACTAGAATTAGAAGAAATGATTAACAAAGTGGAGTGCATTTGTTTATAAAATCATGAGTATGATACTAAAGTGCAGAAACCAGTTTTTGTTAACTCATATAATAAACCTAAATTTATAATTTTTGATAGCTATCAGGATTGTTATGAGTGGGTAAGTCAAGAGGTAGTAGATGAAGATTATTATATTGGAAATTTATATGATAAATTTATGAATAATTTTTTTACTGTACTCTTTTTTGTCAATAGAAAGAAATCAGATACTATTTATGTTTTTCCGACTACGAAAATATTAGCAGAAAGAATAATACCTAACTTATTATCAGAAGACGAGATTATATATTCTTGTGATGATGCTTTTCTTAAAATATTTTCATGCTTTAAAGATAATATTAAAAGAATGGAAATTTTACAATGGATATTAGCATTTTTTACAAATAGTAAAGGAAATTACGATGTCAAAAATGATTCTGCATCACAAATGAGCTTTGATTTTATAAGAACTATTCTTAATACAAGTTTGGATATTACTAGAAAAGATGATTATAAATATAAATTTGCATTACCTACAAATAATAAATACTTAGTATTTTTCTTTAATGAGGCGATTGCCAACTGCTGGGGAAATAAGCACCATAAGGTAAATTGTGATAATAATTCTCTTGAAGTAGTTGGGATTGATAATGTATATTGGGACAGTATTAAAGAAATGATTATTAGGAGTAACATTACTATATTGGTGTGTATAAATGTTATTAACAATAATAGTGGAGATGAATATAAAACATTTAACGCAAAGATAATAGGTGTTATGATTAGTAATTTTAAAGGATAGTTTTCTTTCGAATAACTTATTTTAACTTCTCATTATTTATATAATTAGAAGTTAAACATCTATAGAAATATAGGTGTTTTTTAATTTTAGCTAGAATAAAATTGCGAAACAGGACCTAAAAACACAAATTTAAAATATGAATTTATCAATAAAAAACTATGGTGTAAAAATGGTGTAAAATAATAAAAACATCAAGATTTTAAATACTTAAAACCTTGATGTTTTCTAACTTGGTGACCCATAGGAGAATCGAACTCCTGATTTCACCGTGAGAGGGTGGCGTCTTAACCGCTTGACCAATGGGCCTCACAACAAATATTATTCTACACCCATTTATTTATTATGTCAATAACTTTTTTGAATATATCCGTAAAAAAGGAAAGAGTTAGAGAAGAGTGCTTAAAATGTAAAAATGATTTGTTACATTTTATACAAATCATAATTTTCTAAATATTTAAAAAACATACTTGTTTTTCGGTGAAAATCTGTTAAACTATTATATAGTTAGTAATTTAAATAGAGGTGTATATTGTAAAATATACTCATCGCTCCTCTTGTATGATTTATTGATCATACGGAATTACGACTCCTTTTTAATATTTTGTGGGATATCCATTGAGATTTTATTGTTTATGAACAGTTTAATTTTGATGGGTATTATTTTTTATGATAAATTACTATACTTTATAATAAATTTATATTTAAAGCTTAAGTAAACCAAATGCTTAATTAATGCTAGAATGCAGAAAATCAATTGAAAGTTATGTTAACTAATAATTTTAAAAGCAAAAAGAGGATTGTCAAAATAAAATTTGATAATCCTCTTTTTTAATTTATACTACAAGTTTAAGTTATATTACTTGAAACTATTATTTTGAAAGCCACTCTAATACAGCGGGATTTGCGCATGCTGAAGTTTCAGCATCAATCTTTGTTACAAAGATAATATCTCCTCCATTAGCAACAGCGCTTACTTCATCAAATATTTCTTTTGCAGATAATGTATCTGTTTTTACAAAGAATCCTTCAGGCATAAATTGAGCCCATGAACCTAAAGATTTAATTTTTCCTGGTATATTAGTACCACTGTGTACATGTTCATGAGAATGATCTTCTCCGCATCCACAGCCATCACCATGTTCATGAGAATGATCTTCTCCACATCCACAATCATCACCGTGTTCGTGATGATGGCCATGAGTATCGCTTAAAAAATATGTAATCATATATGCTGACATTATTATATCAATCCCTTCTAGCTTTTTTTTATTTATATTAGGTTAACAAGTTATATTTAAATTATACAGTAATATTGATAGTTGTAAATTATTTCTTTGAAAATGTTAAATGTGGTTAGTATTTCATTAAGTGGAATACTGAACTTTTATTTAAATATAATTATTAGTGGGGTACTTGCAAAAAACAGATATTAATTCTATTTTTATGGCAATTAGAGAAGTGAAAATTTCATGCGAATTTTATTAATATAGAAACAAAACTTAACATAACGCATATAACATAATAAAGCAGAATATTATATCATATTTAAAATTATTTTAAGTTAGAGAAATCTTTTAGTTAAAGGAGGGACAAGTATATGGATTTTGCACAGTATATAACACAAAATGCTCTGATTTTGATTCCTGCTCTATATATTGTTGGCATGGTAATAAAAAATACAGAAAAAATTAACGATAAATATATTCCCCTGATATTATTATTTTTGGGAATATTAGGGGCTGTTGGAATCATGGGCCCTAGCGTAGAATCAGTAATTCAAGGCATACTGGTAACAGGAGCTACAGTCTATACTAATCAACTAATAAAACAAAGCTGTAAGAAAGAATGAGGATTTTAATTTACCAGTAAAGATTTAACGACTACAATTTTATGGTTACCTTATTATATTAAAATTATTTTGAGGTTTATTGCTGACAAGTAAACACTGTCAACAATAAACCTCATTTTAGTTGAATAAAATACAATAGTCCTATATAATTTAAAATACAATAAGAAATGATTTTTAGGTTCATATAAGGTTAAGTGTATATGATTAAAAGGGAAAGTGGTTAAAATCCACTACAGCCCCCGCTACTGTGATGGAAGACTAATCTCTAAAGTATATATAAAAGTGCTCATTAATTAAAAAGTAGCTGCTTTTAAATAGTATACTGAAAAATCCACTGAGAAATTTTCTTGGGAAGGAAGAGAATTAGGATGAGGCCAAAGTCAGGAGACCTGCCTAGGAGTTTATAAAAATGCTATTCTTCGGAGGGAAGAAAACTTGCAAATAGCGGGATGTAGTAGAGTATATTCTACATTCTTAATTTGTTATGTATTTCCTCCTTATCTAATGATAAAGAGGATTTTTATATATTCCAAATTATAAATCTTATGAAATATTTATAAATTTATTAAATTAAGGTCTTTTTTTAGACAATTTTAGGAGGAAAATACATGAGAAAAGCTATTTTAGTAGTTAGTTTCGGAACAAGCCATTTAGAGGCGCTTAAGAGTTCAATTGAAAAAATTGAAAATAAAATCAAAGAGGAATTTAAAGATTATGAAGTTTTTAGAGCTTTTACAGCTCATTTTATAATAAAGAAATTAAAGGCAAAGGAAAATTTGGATATATTAACACCAGAAGAAGCCCTAGAAGATTTGAAATCTAGAGGATTTGAAGAAGTTATAGTGCAGCCGCTTCATATAATTCCAGGAGAAGAATTTGATTACATCAAAGGTGTTGTGGAGCAAAGGAGAAATGATTTTAAAGATCTTAAGCTTGGAAGACCAATATTTTTTTATCAAGGAATGAATGGATTACCAGAAGATTATTCTTTATTTATTGAAAGTATTAAAGATGTTTTCGAAGGTGAAGAAAGTGTAATATTATTTGGCCACGGTACAGAACATCCATCTAATGCAGTCTATGGAATGCTGCAAACTGTTTTGGTAGATGAAGATTATGAGAATGTTTTTGTGGCAACTGTAGAAGGGTATCCAACAGTTGAAAATGTAGTAAGGAAATTAAAGAAAAAAGGAATAAATAAGACAAAACTTGTTCCTCTATTACTTGTGGCTGGTGATCACGTAAAGAATGATATGGCATCAGATGAAGAGCATTCTTTAAAGACTAGGCTTCAAAAAGAAGGAATTGAAGTGAAGTTACATATGCACGGACTTGGAGAGGTTGATAAATTTGATGGACTTTATATAAATAGAATTTATGACTCAATTGAGAATAAATATATAAATGCTGGAAGGACTAAAAAACTTAGATAATCTAGTCCTACAGTTGCAAAATTCTTTGCAGGTATTTAGGCAGAGTTTAAAAGTCTTGTTAGTACAGAAAGGAAAATAATATGAGGTCTATAATTATATCTTCCAATTGCAGCGGAGGAGGAAAAACTACTTTTACTCTTGGGCTTATGAAAGTACTTAAAAGTAGAAATTTTCATGTACAAGGTTATAAGGTAGGACCGGATTATATAGATACAGCATTTCATAAAGCAGTCACAGGGATAGCTTCAAGAAATCTTGATACTTTCTTAATGGGTGAAGAAGGTGTGAAAAAAAGTTTTCAAAAAGGTTCTGGAAATATTGGTATAATAGAAGGTGTTATGGGATTATATGACGGAATTGGAGCAAGTGAAAAAGGTTCCACTTATCATGTTTCAAAACTTTTAGGAAATATGCCTATAGTGCTAGTGTTGTCTCCTAAGGGGCAAAGTGCAAGTATATGCGCTGAGATTAGCGGCTTTAAAAATTATAAGGATGCTAATATTGTTGGTGTCGTATTAAATTCTGTAAGTGAAAAGTATTATAATTTATTAAAATATGCAATAGAAAAGAATTGCAATTTAAAAGTTTTTGGATATATTCCTAAAACGCCAGAAATAGCATTAAGCAGCAGGCATTTAGGGCTTGTTCAGAGTATGGAAATTCTTAATCTTGAAGAAAAATTAGATATATGTGCAAATTTAATGGAAAAATATGTGGATATAGATGGAATTATAAATGCAACTCAGGAGTATAAAATAAGTACAGATGGTGATCTTAATAATTCCTTTAAAGAAGATGATAAACAAAAAAGTTTTGAAAGTTTAAAAGAAGAATCTAAAAATAGAAATTTTAAAATAGGAGTGGCTTTAGATAAGGCGTTTAGTTTCTATTATAAAGATAATTTGGAAGCTTTAGAAAACTTGGGTGAGATAGTTTATTTTAGTCCAATCAATGATAAAGAATTACCGAAAAACTTAGATTTCTTATATATAGGTGGAGGATATCCAGAAGTATTCAAAAAGGAATTGGAAAACAATTATTCTATGAGAAAAAGTATTAAAGAAGCCTTAGATAGAGGCTTGAGATGTTATGCAGAATGTGGTGGACTTATGTATCTTACACAATCAATAGATGGATCAGAAATGGTTGGTTTTTTTAATGGGGATAGCACAATGACTAACAAGCTTCAGAATTTTGGTTACTGTAAGGTTAAAATAGATAACAAGTGTTTTAATAATAGGAGTTTAGAAGATAATGAATTTGAAATTAATGCCCATGAGTTTCATAAGTCAAAGGTAGATTTAGATGAGGACAATGTATATGAAGTAGAAAAAACTTTATATAATGGGGAAGTATTAAAGTGGAAATGCGGATACTTTAAAAATAATACTTTAGGAGGATATGCCCATATAAACTTTCTTGGAAATGAAGAATTACTAAAAGCGTTGGTTAACTTTTTATAAAAGATGTAATATAAATAAGAAAATATGGTAGATTTGTAGGGGGAGCGTAATGAGAAAACGTAGTATACTTCTCAGTATAAGCATTATAATTATTATTGTTTTAGCTTTTGGCGGTTGTATTTATATGAATATAAATGGCCTGCCTTGGAAGATCAAAGAAACAGAAGTGTTTACACAGAATTATTTGAGCAAAAAGTACCCAGATTTAAAGTATAAAATTAATAGAGCTTACTATAATTCAAAATCTGGGAAGTATTTATGTAATGTTAGTACTGAAGAAGATACCCCAGTAACATTTCGAGTGACAATGCTTAATAAAGACAGTGGTGAAGATAATTACCTTGAAAGCAAGGTTAATCTTGAGGCGAAAAATATGGTCACAAGCTTAATTGAAGAAAATGAACCTAGCATAAAGATAAAACAAATTTCAGTATTAGAAGATGCTGGAGCTAATGCAGATAGTAAGAGTTATGATAAGTATACAAGTTTTATACCAGGAGATTCATATCCTCTAAAAATAGATATAAGATGGGAAAGTGATGAAGTTTCTTTAGAAGCTTTTGTAGATAAAGTATTGAGAATTAGAGAGAATTTAAAAAATAGAGATATAGCAGTATGCGGCCTTGATGTTATTGATGATACCAATAACTATGGTATTGATTTATCAGGAAGAGAAGTAAATGGGAAAAAAGAAGGCAACTATAATTTTACAAAGGATCAGATTATAGACGATAAAATAGCTTATGAAATGGAAAAGTAAATTATTAATGAATTAATGGATTTATTAAACTTAGAAAGAGGTGAGTTTGGTGAGGTGTTTGTTAAATCCCTCGCTAAAAATATATGGAATATTTAAAAAATCCTATGGGAATTGAAGAAAAAAGTTTTGAGATTATTGGTAACGAAATGGGGGCGCACTCATTTAGCGAAGAAGAACTGCTTATAGTTAAAAGAACTATTCACACTACTGCAGACTTTGAATATAAAGATTTGGTAGAAATAAGTGAAACAGCAATTGAAACTGCAAAAGGTATTTTTAAACAAGGTGCAAAAATCTATACGGATACTAATATGGCTTTAAACGGAATTAATAAAATGGCCTTAGCTAAAACTAATAGTGAAGTTATCTGCTATGTGAATGAAGAAATAGTTCATAAAGAAGCAAAGGAAAAAAACATTACTAGAAGCATGGCAGCGGTTGAAAAAGCTTGCATGGATAATGTAGATATATTCGTTTTTGGTAATGCACCAACAGCACTTTTTAGACTTAAAGAGTTAATAAAAGAAGGAAAGGCAAAACCAAAGCTTATAATAGCGGCGCCAGTAGGGTTTGTTGGAGCTGCAGAAAGTAAGGAAAATATGGATGAGCTTAATATACCTTACATAAGAATTAAAGGAAGAAAAGGTGGAAGCACTGTTGCAGCAGCAATAGTTAATGCCCTTATGTACATGGTGGTTTCAAGATAATTAAGTTTATTAGATTAAAGATAGTTAAAAAGTTAATGATGTCAGGAGGTGATTTTTATGTTTGAAATGTACGTTGATGTAGATGGAAAAAGGTTAAGATGTGGATATACGACAGGTTCTTGTAGTGCTGGGGCAGCAAAAGCAGCAACAATTATCTTATTTAATAAAGAGAAAAATCTTAATGAAATAGAGATTGCAACTCCTAAAGGAATTGATGTAACAATGCCTATAGAATTAATAGAAAAATTTGATGATTATGTTGAGTGTACTATTTTAAAAGATGGTGGAGATGATCCTGATAACACTCATGGAATAGAAATAAAGGCCATGGTTAAAAAGATCAAACCAATAGATAATAAAATATTTCAAGATGAAGACTTGCAAAAGTTTGATAGTGCTTTAGTTGAAGATAGCAGAGCAGAAAAAGAAGATGAGTTAGAAAGAGTAGTGCTTAAAGGCGGAACAGGAGTTGGAATTGTCACTAAGGATGGGCTTTTTATTCCTAAAGGACAAGCGGCTATTAACCCTGTTCCTAGAAAGATGATAAAAGAAGAAGTATTAAAAGTGTTACCGCCTGGAGAAAGAGTTGAAGTAATAATTTCAGTGCCTCAAGGAGAAAAAGTAGCAAAAAAAACTTTTAATCCTAGGCTTGGGATTGAAGGTGGGATTTCTATTCTTGGGACAACAGGAATTGTATATCCTATGTCAGAAGATGCGCTTAAAGCTTCCATAAAGATAGAAATTACCCAAAAAGCAATAAATAATGAAAGATTAGTTTTAACTTTTGGAAATTTAGGCGATAATTATTGTAAGGAACTTGGGTTTAAAGAGGAAGAAGTGGTAACATGTTCAAATTTTATAGGATTTGCATTAGAGACTTGTGTTTCATGTAAAGTTAAGTCTATTATAATAGTTGGACATATAGGAAAGATGAGTAAAATAGCTTATGGATGCTTTAATACCCACAGTAAGGTCAATGGAGTGAGGCTTGAAGTTATTGCATTAGAACTTGCACTTCTTGGATATGATATGTCACTTGTGAAAAGAGTGCTTGAGGAAAAGACATGTGAAGGTGCAGTTAAAATGCTTGGAGATGGATATGACAAACTCTATGAGAACATTGGAAATAAGATAGTTCAAAAAATCAAAGAGCATGTTTATGGAGAGTTAGAAGTTGACGCTGTAATGTATTATGGCGCATCAAATCCGATTTTATTATGGAAGTCCATTAAGGATAATTAATAATAAGGTTCAATATAAATTTTAGGATAGTTCATTAGATTATGGATTATGTAAATATTTTAGGGATTAATATTAAAAAGTTAATTAAGCTTTCATAGGGGGACACAAAAATGATTTATATTGTAGGGCTTGGTCCTGGACACAGGGATTATATTATGCCTAAGGCCTTGGAAATATTAAAAAAATCTAATATAATAATAGGCTTTAAAAGAGCATTGGATTCCTTAGAGTTTGTAGATAATAAAAAATTATATATAAATAAGCTAAGTGATATTAACGAATATATATGTGATGAGAAAAACAGAAGTATGATTATTTCGATTGTTGCATCTGGTGATCCAACTTTTTATGGGATAACAAATTATATAAAAAGTAAAGCAGCTTTAGAATTTCAAGTAATACCAGGGATAAGTTCTTTTCAATATCTGACATGTAAATTAAATATGTCATGGAATAATGCATACCTAGGAAGTCTACATGGAAGGAAAGAAGACTTTTTGACTGTGGTTAATAATCACGACTTAAGCATTTGGCTTACAGATAAGGAGAATAATCCTGCTATGTTATGTGAAATTTTGCATAAAGAAAAAGTTAGATGTAAAGTTGTAATAGGAGAAAATTTATCCTATGAAGATGAGAGTATAACTAATGGGACTCCAGAGGAATTTATGAATAAAAAATATGATTCACTGAGTGTATTTATAGTAGATAGAACAAGTCGATAGAACTTATAATGATTTTTGTGTGACGTTGACGTTTGATTAATACCTGAAATAGAGGAGGAAATTTTCATGGTTTTTATAAAAGATGAAGAGTTTATTAGAGGAAACTGCCCAATGACAAAGGAAGATATAAGAATACTTTCAATTGCGAAAATGAACTTAACGGATAATTCTTTAGTACTAGATGTTGGAAGCGGTACAGGGAGTATTACAGTTCAGGCTGCTAAAATTGCAAAAAACGGTAAGGTGCTTGCAATAGAAAAAAATTATGAAGCATATGAAATTACAGAAACTAATGTGGAAAAGTTTGAATGTGATAATGTAAAGATTTTAAATAAAGAAGCAAGTAGAGTACTGGATACTTTGATTTTTCAAGGTTTAAAATTTGATTCCATATTCATTGGAGGCAGCAGCGGGCATTTAGAGGAGATATTACTTAAGGTAAATGCAATCGTAGTAAAAAAAGGCACGATAGTTATGAATTTTATTACCTTAGACAATGCATACAGAGCAATTGAGGTCATGAAGAAACTAGATTATAAAATTGAAATTTCATTAGTTAATATAAGTAAAAACCGTGAAGATACTTTAATGATGATAGCTAATAATCCAATATATATAATTCAATGTATAAGGAATTAAGTATAATTTAATAAAGATTTTTAAGATAAAATAATACATAGTTGTTATAAATAAAAGTGTATAAATAAAGATAATATGATATCAGTAACTAGAATTAAAATAATAATATATACATATGTAGTTACTTAGGAAGAGAGGAATTATAAAATGGCAACATTATACGGAATAGGTGTAGGACCTGGAGATACTGAACTTTTAACTGTAAAGGCAGTAAGAACAATAGAAAGGTGTCAAGTTGTAGTCGCACCATCTGCTACTGAAGGTGGGGAAAGCATTGCGCTTGAAACAGCTAGAGAATATATAAAACCAGGTACCGAAGTTATTGTAAAGCATTTTCCAATGGGGAAGAAAGATAGAGTAATAAAAGCATTGGAGGCTTATGAATTTATAGAAGCAAGGCTTAAAGAAGGAAAGGATGTTGCATTTTTAACTATTGGAGATCCGTATATTTACAGTACATATAGTCATATGTTAAAGCATGTTAGAGATTGTGGATTTGATGTTCAAACAATTCCTGGAATAACGTCTTTTTGTGCGGCTGGGAGCTTAGTTAATAGGACTTTAGTTGTAGGTGACGAGAAGCTAGTGGTTATGCCAGCTACTAAAGTGAAGGAAATAACAGATGAAAAGTTTGTTGTAATAATGAAAGTATACAAGCATGAAGAAGAAGTTATAAATACATTAGAAGAAAAAGGCTTTGATTATGTTTATGCAAGTAGAGTAGGCAGAGAGGGAGAGACTGTTTTAACTGAAAGAGAAGAAATACTAAAACTTAGAGATTATATGTCTTTAATAATAGCAAACAGGGAATAAATATAATAAAATATTAGTTAATTTAACAATAAAAAGGAGTGTTTTACGCATGATTTATTTTATAGGGGCAGGTCCTGGAGCAGCTGATTTAATAACAGTTAGAGGTCGTGATTTATTAGAAAGAGCAGATGTAGTAATATATGCTGGTTCTTTAGTTTCAAAAGAACATTTAGAATATTGCAGACCAGACGTTCAAATCTACAATTCTGCTAATATGACTTTAGAAGATGTAATGGAAATAATGACCATGGAAGAACAAATGGGAAAATTAGTTGTAAGGCTACATACAGGTGATCCATCAATTTACGGAGCTATAAGAGAGCAAATGGTTGAACTTGACAGGGTTAGTATACCTTATGAAGTTGTTCCAGGTGTAAGTTCATTTACAGGTGCGGCTGCAGCTATAAATAGAGAATTTACTTTACCAGGAGTATCACAAACTGTAATTTTAACTAGGATTGAGGGAAGAACTCCTGTTCCAGCAAATGAGGATCTTGAAACATTGGCATCTATTGGAGCATCAATGGCTATATTTTTATCTATTTCAATGATAGATAAAGTTGTTGAGAAACTTAGAAAAGGGTATAAAAAGAATGTTTCAATAGCTGTAGTTGAAAGAGCTACATGGCCTGATCAAAGAGTAATTATGGGAACTCTTGATGATATAGCAGAAAAAGTTAAGGAAAATAATATTACTAAATGTGCACAAATATTAGTTGGAGATTTTATTGATAGCGATTTTGAAAAAAGCTTGTTATATGATAAGAGTTTTTCGCATATGTTCAGAGACGCTGAGGATACAAGTAATGAATCTAAATAATGAAGAACTATCTAAAAAGTCCCAAAATGAGGCGATAAATTCACTTAGTAAAAATATAAGTATAATTTGTCCATCGCCTAGGGGAAAAGAGATAGCATTGAAGCTTAAAGAAAGCTTTAATGGAAGATTATATATAAAAGAAAATAATTCATCACAAGATCAGATTAATAATTGTAAGTCAGAAATGAACACTTTTGCATATGGTGAAGATTTCAATTTAAAGACTATTACGAAAGAAGCTATGAATAATTCAGAAGGTATTATATTTATATCTTCAACAGGAATTGCAGTAAGAGCAATAGCTCCATTTCTTGAAGGCAAGGATAAGGATCCAGGAATTGTAGTAGTTGATCTATCATGTAAATATGCAATAAATATATTAAATGGACATTTAGGTGGAGGCAATGAGCTTACTTATAAGGTATCAGAAATATTAAATTCTATGCCTATTATAACCACTGCAAGTGATAATTTAGGGCTGATTGCCCCAGATATTTTAGCTAAAGAAAATAATTTAATTATTGAAGATTTAAAAAAAGCTAAATATATGGCGGCTCTTCTAATTAATAAAAAAATAATTGGAATTAAAGATGATTATAATATAATTAAAATCAGTAATGGATACGAAAAAATACAGTACCTAAGGGAGGATTGTATTTGGATAACTCATTGTTTAAAAAGTAGTAATAATGAAGAACTTAAAAAAACTGATTATTCTAAGATACTTAGACTTATAAAAAAAGATATAATTTTAGGTATCGGTTGTAGGAAAGGCACAACTTATGAAAAATTATATGACTTTGTAAATGCAAATTTAATAAAATATAATTTGGATATAAGAGCAGTGTCTTGCATTGTTTCGGTAGATATTAAAGCTAATGAAGAAGGTATTATAAAATTAGCAGAAAGAATTAATTGTCCATTCAAAACTTTTAGCAAAGATGAAATAAAAACAGTTCAAGATAAATATGATAAAAGTGAATTCGTATTTAAAACACTTGGAATAACTGGGGTCTGTGAGCCTTCTGTTGATCTTGCAGGTGCAGAGGTTATTATAAGCAAAATAAAGCATGAAGGTATGACATTAGCTATAGGGGTACTTAAAAACATATTGGAATAAGTTTTAAAATCAATCCTTCATGTTCATGCATTGGAAAAGTATGCTATAATATAGCTGATGAAGCATTTATTTTAAAAAGTAGGGGAGAAGAGAATATGACGATTTTGGACATGCTAAATAAAATGAATGAGAATAATAAATTAATGGCTAAGTCATTAGAAATCATTAAAGACAATTATACAAGTTTAGTAAATGACAATTATGAATTGACTCTTGATGAAAATAGGGAATTAAGTGTAAAGATTCCTAGTCTTGAAAGAAGAAATGAATATGTATATAAAAGTGTGGCTGAGTACCCTTATCCATTAATTATGTGCATGAGAATCTCAGAAAGTAGTAATGTTGAAAGATATAACTATATGTTGTCTAAATTCATGGATTTATATAGAGATAAGTTGGATTTGTTATTTAAGGATGTACATATCGTTGATACATTAAAGGCAAAAATAGTAAAAACTAAAGATAGAATAGATTACGTAACATATTATTCAATAGCTACAGGAGCTATTGGTGCAGTATTATTAATTATATTCAATTTTACTAATAATGTAAAAAATGCAATTACAATAGGAATTATAGTTTTTTTTATTCTCGCATTATTCATGCAGATTACAAAAGAAAGCCAAGTGAAAAAGATAGTTGATGCATATATAAGTTTAATAAAAACAGAATGGTATCAAAAAGAATTAAATAAGCAATATACATACCTTTGCAATTTTATAGAATAATATAAATTCATTTTCATTAAATAAATATCCTATACAAAAAAACTTACTAAAAATTTATTTAGTAAGTTTTTTTGTATTTAGGAAATTATAATGCAATTAAATCAGCGGATAACTTTTATAGTAGTCTATTTTACCAGAGTTAAATACTATAAAAGAATAAAAAATGTAATTCACTATGATTAAATATTTTTTCTTAAAGATGATGATTCAACAAATACAAATTTATCTGGTCTATGACGAGATTCTGTATATTCAAAAAGTTTACCAGAATCAGTATAAGCATATGTTTTTACGACAGCAACACAATCATATGTACCTAAATCTAAAAATCTTTTATCCAATTCTGTTGCATGTTCAACAACAATAATCTTTTTTGAAGCAAGAATTTTTGTGTTTAGATCTTTTTCAATATATTCATACACGGAATTTTGAGCAATTTCTATAGTCAAATCTTTTGCTACATCAGCACTAAAATAATTTACATCAAGGATAATTGGTTCATTATCATAAAATCTTATTCTATGAAGGTGATATACTTCAGTATCTAATTTTAAAGCAGTTATTCTTGATAAGGATTCATCTATAGTTATTTTTGAAAAATGAACAACACTAGTAGTGAATTTCTTTTTTGTATGTAATTCTTGTAAGCCAAGTAGATTACCAATAGGAAGTTCTATTGATTCTCTGCTTTCTAATATTATTACGCCCTTACCTTTAACGCTTTTAACATATCCATCTTTACTCAATTCATTAATTGCTCTTCTAACAGTATTTCTACTACATTTAAATTTATCAACTAGTTCCATTTCGGTAGGAAGCATCATAGAATTATCATACTTACCACTATCTATATTGCTTTTTAATATGTGATATATATCTTTGAATTTTACATTAGGCAAAGTTAACACTCCCTTAAGTTATCTTGGGGTATATATGCTGCAATTGGATTTCTACATTTTATACTTAATTGAGCGTTTATCTAACTAAAATCTTAAATGTAAATTTATTATTGTAGCATATATAAAATATTTGTACTATAGGTAACTCAACTATAATCTATACTTATGCGTATACTTCGCCGAAATGAATAATATACTTTTATTCCAGTTTCTGGGTAATTTTAATGGGTCATTCTAAGGCTATAAAGTTGCACCCAAAGTGCTAGCCTCAAAGAACAAGCTTTGAACTAGCGCATTTGGAACAACTTATAGCCAAAGAATCACATCCATCAAAATTACCAATGAAACATTCCACAAAAGTTTATTAATCATTTCTGGTTGGGAGGTATTCCGTAGTCTAAGTATAGTTTATGATTGTGTTAACTATAGGATTCGATGAATATATTATACTTTATTTTTTTTAATAAGTTAACTAAATAATTAAAATAATAAGGTGATAAATTACTTGGTGTAATTTATTAATATATGATAATGTAAGTCACTCCAACACCTAAAAAATTTGCACTATTTTGCACTATATAGATAAACAACTTAAGAATTTGATTTATACTTTGCATTAAATGCCATACTAGAAAGCAGAAACATTTTTATGAAACAGGCATTGAAAATGAGCTGTTAAAAGCCCTTAATTGTAGGTTGTTCCATTAATGCTTGTCACAATGAAATTGGGAGCAAGCATTAGTGGTGCAACCTGCAATTTAGCACTTTCAGCAAAATTTTCATAGTCCTGTGAAATAACAATGCTTTTACTTTCGGTGGATTATTGCATAAGTCTAGGTTATATATTGTTTATCTATATAGATAAACAATTTTAAAACTGAATTTATATGGTAACTTACCGAAATTATAAATATTTTGGTTATGAAAAGCTATGAAAATATATTTATGATTTCTAGTAAAGATATGAATTTGAAACTTTAGCAGATCTGTAAATTTAAACTTGATTTAAGAGTTATTAAAATGATAGAAAATCTTAAATTTGAATAGGTTATTTGAACAAATTTAAAATATGTTTAAACATATTTTAAATTTGCTCAATGTTACAAGATGGCTTAAATGCTGAATACTAAACAATTTCAAGAAATTTGTTTAAACAAATGTTAAAAATATTATTGACTATATGTTTAAAATAGATTATGATGATATTGTAAACATTTAAATGTTAGATTTAATATAAAATTTATTAATTAATTGTTCAATTGGACTAATACAAAACAAAATTGTATTAATATTCATGAACTTATTCTTTAAAGTAATAAAAATCGAATTGGAGGTTTTAATAATGGGGAAATTTCAAAATGATGCAAAAGAACTATTAAAGCTAGTTGGTGGAAAAGAAAACATCTCAGCAGTTACACATTGTGTTACTAGAATGAGATTTGTATTAAACGATCCAAGTAAAGCTGGCGTAAATGAAATTGAGAAATTAAAAAGTGTAAAAGGAACATTTACACAAGCAGGACAGTTCCAAGTTATAATTGGGAATGAAGTATCAACATTTTATAATGACTTTATAGCAGTTTCAGGAATAGATGGAGTAAGTAAAGATGCAGTAAAAGATGTTGCTAAAAACAATATGACTTTTATACAAAAGCTTATGGCAAATATAGCAGAAATATTTTCACCACTTATTCCAGCTATCATCGTTGGAGGTTTGATTTTAGGGTTTAGAAATATTATTGGAGATATGAAATTATTAGAAGGCGGAACAAAATCTTTAGTTGAAGTATCTCAATTCTGGGCTGGGACAAACAGTTTCTTATGGTTAATTGGAGAAGCTATATTCCACTTCTTACCAGTAGGTATTACATGGTCAATTACAAAGAAAATGGGGACAACCCAAATTCTCGGTATAGTTTTAGGTATTACATTAGTTTCACCACAACTTTTAAATGCATATGCAGTTGCAGGTACACCAGCTGATAAAATTCCATTCTGGGATTTTGGATTTGCACATGTAAACATGATTGGATATCAAGCACAAGTTATACCAGCTATACTTGCAGGTTTTGCATTAGTATTTCTTGAAAGAGGTGCAAGAAAGATAAGTCCGGCATCAATATCAATGATAGTTGTACCATTCTTTGCTTTAGTACCAGCTGTTTTGATAGCTCATATTGTTATAGGACCTATAGGCTGGGCAATTGGTGCAGCTATTTCAAAAGTAGTATATGGTGGACTTACATCTTCATTTGGTATGATTTTTGCAGCAATCTTTGGATTCCTTTATGCACCACTTGTTATTACAGGACTTCACCATATGACAAATGCAATAGATCTTCAATTAATGGCACAATTTGGAGGAACATCACTTTGGCCAATGATAGCATTATCTAATATCGCACAAGGTTCAGCAGTTTTAGCTATGATATATTTACAAAGAAAGAATCAAGAAGCTCAAGAAGTTAATGTACCAGCTTGTATTTCAGCTTACCTTGGAGTTACTGAACCGGCAATGTTTGGTGTTAACTTAAAGCATGGATTCCCATTCTTCTGTGGAATGGCAGGATCAGCAATAGCAGCAATAATTTCAGTTGGAAGTGGCGTAATGGCAAACTCAATCGGTGTTGGAGGACTTCCAGGTATATTATCAATAAAACCAGCATTCATGATGATATTTGCATTAGCAATGCTTGTAGCAGTAGTAGTACCATTTGTTCTTACAGTAATTGTAGGAAAAAAGAAAGCAATAAGCTAGGATAGGAAGGAAGAAATTATGAAGGATTTTAAGAAAAGTACTATTTATCAAATATATCCTAAATCATTTTATGATACAAACGGTGATGGAATTGGAGATTTAAACGGAGTAATAGAAAAATTAGATTATTTAAAAAATTTAGGTATAGATTATATATGGCTTACTCCTTTTTATCCTTCTCCTCAAGTAGATAACGGATATGATATCTCTGATTACTATAATATTGACCCAAGCTTTGGTACACTAGAAGATTTCGAAAAATTAGTACAAGAAGCAGAAAAAAGAGATATATATGTAATGCTTGATATGGTACTTAATCATACATCAACAGAACATGAATGGTTCAAAAAAGCTATAAGCGGAGATAGAAAATATAAAGATTTCTATATATTTAAAGAATCAGAAAAAGATAAACCACCTACAAATTGGGAATCTAAATTTGGTGGAAATGCATGGGAATATGTAGAAAAGTTTGATGAGTATTACCTACATCTTTATGATAGAACTCAGGCAGATTTGAATTGGGATAATGAAGAAGTTAGAAATGAGATTTATGGTGTTGTTAACTTTTGGCTTAAAAAAGGTGTCAAAGGATTAAGATTTGATGTTATAAATTTAATTTCAAAACCAGAAAAGTTTGAAAGTGATTCAGAAGGTGATGGAAGAAGATTCTATACAGATGGTCCTAAAATTCATGACTATCTCCACGAGCTTAATGAAAATACCTATGGAAAATATGAAAATATTGTAACTGTAGGAGAAATGTCATCAACTTCTCTTGAGAATTGTATAAGATATTCTAATCCAGAAGAAAAAGAATTATCAATGGTATTTAATTTCCATCATTTAAAAGTTGATTACTATAAAGGCGATAAATGGACTGTTATGGATTTTGACTTTATGAAGTTGAAGGCGTTATTTAAAACTTGGCAAGAAGAAATTCAAAATGGGTGGAATGCTCTGTTTTGGTGTAATCATGATCAGCCTAGAATAGTTTCTCGGTTTGGAAATGATAAAGAATATTTAAAAGAAAGTGCCAAAATGCTGGCAACTACAATACACATGATGAGGGGGACTCCATATGTGTATCAGGGTGAAGAGATTGGAATGACAAACCCTTATTTCGATAGCATAGAGAAGTATAGAGATGTAGAATCTATAAATTATTATAATATTTTAAAAGAGCAGGGAAAATCTGAAGAAGAGATATTACAGATTTTAAAAGCAAAATCTCGTGATAATTCTAGAACTCCAGTACAATGGGATGATAGTGAAAATGCTGGATTTACTAAAGGTGAACCATGGATACCTGTTAGCAGTGAATATAAAAGAATAAATGTTGAACAAGCATTAAAGGATGAAGATTCGATTTTCTATCATTATCAAAAGTTAATAAGGTTGAGAAAAGATTATGAAGTGATTTCAAATGGAAGTATAAAGTTTATTCTTGAAGAAAATAATAAAGTGCTTTCATATGTAAGAAACTTAGGTGATGCTACAGTACTTGTCATAAATAATTTTTATGGAGAAAGTACAAAAGTAGAGATTCCAGATGAATATGCAAATGAAAGTGCTAAGAGTAAAATATTAATATCAAATTATAAAGATAGTAGTGTATTAAATAAAGAGTTAAATTTAAGACCATTTGAATCAATTGTATATCATATATAGGTATCTAAATTTAAAACTAGACTTATGTGATAACTTACCGAAATCATAAATATTTTGATTCCGAAAAGCTATGAAAATGTCGCTGAAGGTTCTAAGCAGCAGGTTGTATCCACTTTAGCATGCTCCAACTTTCAGTTTGACAAGCTAAAATGGAACAACCTACAGCTAAGAACCTTTAACAGCTCATTTTCAAATGTTTTCTCCACAAATATATTTATGATTTCTAGTTAGGATATGAACATAAAGTTTTAGAAACTTTTTAAATATGTTCATCTGATAAGTCTAATTCTTAAATTGTTTATCTAGAGAAAATTAGTAACTTTAAAATTATATAATATATAGAAATTACAGTAGCAACTGCTCAGCAAATGGGTGGTTGTTACTTTTTTGGATATAAATTTATTGGAGCTTCCAGTGTTAATACGTGAGTTTATAATCTTTTATGTGCGCAGTTTATATATAGGTAGAGAAAATATGAAGTTAAAGTTAGTAATATTTAACGAAGAGGCTGGTGGTTTTAGAAGATAAGTCTTATAAGTATAGGAATTAATATAAAAGCTATATTAATATATCTTATGAATTAGTATAATAATTAAATAAGATATATTATTAAGAAGGAAGGTGGATTAGCTCTGGGTATACTATTAAAGTATGCTGCAGACTAAAATGTAATTATGAATGAAAAGATTAGTACTATAATAAATGAAATGATAAAATACTATGCAAAAGATCCAAGAAGGGTTAATCACTTTTTAAAGGTATTTTCTTTTGCTAAATCTATAGGCGAACTTGAAAATATAGATAAGAAGACTCAGGAAATTTTAGAAGTAGCTGCAGTAATGCATGATATAGGAATAAAAATTAGTGAAGAAAAATATAATTCTTCTGCTGGAAATTATCAAGAGCTTGAAGGGCCTCCAGTTGCAAAGGAAATGCTTTCAAAATTTAATTTTAGTGAAGAATTTATTGAAAGAGTATGCTATTTGATTGGGCATCATCATACATATAGCAAAATTGATGGTATTGACTATCAAATATTAATAGAAGCCGATTTTTTAGTTAATATTTATGAAGATGAAATAAAAACTCCTCAAATTGAAATTATTAAAGAAAAGTATTTCAAGACAAAGGCAGGAAATGATTTCTTAGTTAATCTGTATTTGTAATAATTCTGAAGAGAAAATTATTTGAGAAATGTTTATAAAATATGTTGCAATAAATGAGTGACATATTCATATTATGTAGTAAATTTATTAATAAAACAATTAAGGGAATGATAATTGTGAATCTTTGCTATATAATAAAAAGTTTTAGTCAAATAGATTTACTAAGAAAATTTGTAAAGAGTAATATTAATATAATTGGGATTAATTCAATTTCGGAGTTAAAGGATGATTATTTATTAGTAATATCCAATAAAGATAGTGACTTTAATGAAGTGATGAACAAATTAACAAATGCTCTTGTTTGGGAAGAATTATATAATTATTTTTATGATTATTCCTTAGATAGATATATGAAGAATTATGATTTTTATCACTTAAAGTATTCATTAAAAAGAGCGCTAAAACCTGATAATGAAGCGATTGCAGTAGGTTCATCATATGCCTTATTTGGAATTGAAGAGAGTGTATTAAATTTTCCGTGTGTTAACTTGTCATTAGCGTCACAAGACATTTATTACGCATCTGTAATTGGAAAATATGCAATTAGTCAAAACAATAATATTAAAAAGATATTTATTGGAACTGGCTATTATTCATTTTATAATGATTTATCACTTAGCCAAGGTGGCGAATTGATGCGTTTAACAGACGTATACTACCCAATTTTTAAGGATAAGCATAATTGCAAGGAATTACCTGGTAATAATTCATGGATTTCATTTAAATATGAAATTTTTGACGTGGAACAAATATTGGATTTCTTTTCAAATAATTTTTTTGAAGAATCTGGTGGAAGGTATTTTGCTGGGACAAGAGATAGATTTAAATCGAGAATAGTCTTTGGAGAAAAAAAGGATGCTAAATGGTTTGAACTTGATGATAGTTTAAAGGAAAAGTCAGCATATGAGAGAGCTGATTCACACAATAAGGCTATTAAGTATATAGATTCGTATAAAGAAAATATCAATATTATGAATTCATTTGTATCTTTTTGCAATGAGAGAAATGTTAAAGTCTATTTGCTTGTATTTCCGGGAACTAAATTTTATAAAAAATATCTTTTGAAAGAGTACAAGGAATCTTATGCATCAGCCTTAAGTTTAATTAGTGGAGAAATAAGATTTATTGATCTTGACGAGTTTTGCGTATTTGATGATAAAGATTTTGTAGACATGGACCATTTAGATGAAGGTGGTGCAGTCAAAGTTTCATGGATTATAAACAATCTTAATTGACAGATAAAATATTAATTAGAGAATTTTAGGGTCATATTCTGAAGAATAGATATTTAAATATTCTTCAGAATATTTATTGTGAGGAATATTAGAATATAGAACACTTAATCATATATTCTAATTATTCTCTAGAATCGTAACTAGCACATTTAGTTTCGGTATATAATTGGGCTCCATTACCTGCTACTTGTATAGAATCTAAGCTACAAAGCTTGTTGTAGTTATGATTACATGTTTCAACGTTACAAGTTAGAGCATCGCATCTTCCTTGAGCATTAGTATTATTAGTTAAGTCGCTATAATGAGATTCTTGTAAAAATGAACCGCAGCAAGTTCCTCTTTCACTACTTGCAGACATTCCACCAATATCAACTCTATTTGAATAGCAAACTCCACTATTGTTATGTGAACAATTAGTTACTTCACAATTAATTTTTTCCACAAAAAACACACTCCTTTAAGTTAAATCTTAATCTAGTTATAATATTATTTGCTAAAGTATCTATCAAGTAAGCCTTTAAATGCTTTACCATGTCTTGCTTCATCTTTGCACATTTCATGAACAGTATCATGTATAGCATCTAAATTATGCTCCTTAGCTAAGGTTGCAAGTTTCTTTTTACCTTCGCAAGCACCATATTCAGCTTCAACTCTAGCACTTAAATTAGATTTAGTATCAGGAACAACAACTTCCCCTAAAAGTTCTGCGAATTTAGCAGCATGTTCTGCTTCTTCATAAGCAATTCTTTTATATGCTTCACCTACTTCAGGATAACCTTCACGGTCAGCTTGACGGGACATTGCTAAGTACATTCCGACTTCAGTACATTCACCTATGAAATTAGCTCTTAAGCCTTCTAATAATTCATCATTAAGACCGCCAGCAACACCGATTCTATGTTCATCAGCAAAATTTAATGAGTCAGTCATTTCCTTGAATTTGTCAGCACCTGCTTTACAGATAGGACAAAAGTCTGGTGGTGTGTCACCTTCATGGATATAACCACAAATAGTACAAACAAATCTTTTCATTTAAAATTCCTCCATAAACTATTATTGTATTTTTTAGGTATTAAACAACCTTAAAAATAGTATTACCAATTAAAACAAAAATATTAATATATAATTTTTATTAATTAAATTATTCAGGTGTCGTATAATTTTCTAAATATGTTATAATTTATTGGAGTGATTTAAGAGTGATAAACAAGGAGGAATTTTTACTTGAATAACAATTTTGAATATATATTATTTGATTTAGATGGAACACTTACTGATTCTGGCGAAGGAATAACTAAATCAGTTCAATATGCGTTAAAGTCTTTTGGAATTTTAGTTGATGATCTTAAAGAATTAAACAAATTTATTGGACCACCTTTAAAGGATTCATTTAAAGAATATTATAACTTCGATGAAGAAAAAGCACAGCTTGGGTTGGTAAAATACAGAGAATATTTTGCTGATAAAGGTATCTATGAAAATAAGTTATATGATGGAATACCAGAACTTCTAGAGGTACTTAAGAAAAATAATAAAAAAATTGTACTTGCTACATCAAAACCAGAAGTGTATGCAAGACAAATTTTACAATACTTTAAAATTGATAAGTATTTTGATTTTGCAGCTGGAGCAGATTTTGAAGAAACAAGAGTAAATAAAGGTGATGTAATAAAATATGCTTTACAAGAGGCTAATATTACAGACTTATCAAAGGTTATCATGGTAGGAGATAGAGAACATGATATTATCGGCGCAAAAGAAAATAATATAAAATCAGTGGGAGTTCTTTATGGTTTTGGAGATGTTATTGAACTAACCCAAGCCAGAGCAGAATATATAGTTAAGGATACAGAAGAACTATTGAATATTCTTCTTTAAAAAATTATAAATCAGTTATATAAGGATAATTATGTTGATACCTTCAATACTCAGTAAAGAAATATAAAAATTAATTTTATTGTAACATCAGTTACGGAAGTAATATGGAATAAACATTATAATAAGATTAAAGATAAACAATAAAAACTTAAAAGATAATTCATTAAGATATATGAGAGGAGAATGTCAACATGATAACTAAGGATTTAACAATAGGAGAAGTAATTCGTATAAAGGAAAATGCACCACAAATTTTAATGAGCTTTGGAATGGGATGTGTTGGATGCCCATCTGCACAAGCTGAAACAATTGAAGATGCAGTTAAAGTTCATGGAATAAATTTAGAAGAATTATTAGAACAATTAAATAAATAACATATTTAATAGAAAGGCTGCTTAAAACTAAGCGGTCTTTTTTTGTACAGAAAAATATAATCAAGTCAAATCAGTAAATAAATCTTGTAAGTGGCAGAAACACATCTCTGTAAAGTAGATTTTCCAATATTTTATTAAATCAATAGTTTAAATGTTATAAGAATAATATTTAAGTGTTAGATTATAATATTATCTATAATAAAAAATCGCAGTAAACTATGGTTAAGTGCCGTTTGTGCTTAGCACTCTATTTATATAAGTTACGTATTGTGCATAGCGCTCTTTTCATATAAGTTCCATATTGTGCTTCGCACTCTTTTAATATGTGTGGATTTTTTTGCGTATTTATCTTTTTAAGAAAATACACAAAAAATTTAGAAGGCAAATAGATTTGTCTTTTATTATCTTGGTTCACTTCAGATCAAGATAAATAGCCTGTTATATAATTCATGCTTTCAAGGGGCACCTTGCCCATAGATTTATCTGAGATATTATTTAAAATTTAAATAATCGAGAGGATTTTATATGAAAACTATTGAAAAAGAGTTTGTGGTTATTGCAGAGGGAAAATCATCTGAAACATGTTTGCAAGAATTTAACAGGATAGATATTAATTTGACTCAGCTAAGAAAAAACGTAGATATTTTAAGAAACACCTTAAATCCAGGAGTGAAATTTATGGCTGTTGTAAAAGGGGATGCATATGGACATGGATTAGTTCCTATAGCTCAGGAACTGGAAAAATGTAAATGTGATGCAATTGGAGTTGTGAGGCTGACTGAAGCTATTGCTTTAAGAAAAGGAAAAATTAAAATTCCAGTGGTAATATTGGCACCTTTAATGCCATCTCAATGCCAATGGGTTGTAGAGCATAATATTAGCGTAATGGTAGATAATGAGAAGATAGTTTCTGCGTTAGATAAAGAAGCCGTATCTAAAGATAAGATGGTTGACGTACATATAAAAGTTAATACAGGCTTGAATAGGTATGGAATTGAAACAGATGAAGTCGTAAGGTTTATTCATATTATCAATGAAAAATATCCTCATATAAATATAAAAGGTATATATACTCATTTCAAAGATCCAGAATATAATGAGCAGTTTACGTATGATCAAATGATGAAATTTAATAAGGTTTTGAAGAAACTTGAAGAAGTGAATTTAAGACCTCCAATTGCACATGCAGCTGGATCTGCAGGAATACTCATGTATCCAGAATCACATTATGATATGGTAAGATGTGGATTGATATTATATGGGCTTGAGCATAAGCCAGATGAAAAAATGCTGCCAGAAGGAGTAAGTCCTATTATGTCCGTAAAAAGTAAAATCATAAAATTGGATAAGGTTAAAGTAAATGCATCTGGTGGATATGGTGATAACTTTATAGCTAAAAGAGATAGTGTTGTTGCTGTTGTTGGAATAGGTTATGGAGATGGTATATCTAGAGGGTGGAAAGAAGTTTTAATTGCAGGAAAAAGGGTTCCAGTAGTAAATTACTTTATGGATGGTATGCTTGTTGATGTTACAGATATAAAGGAAGAAGTAAAAGAATTTGATGAAGTAGTTATAATAGGAAAACAAGGAGATGAATCAATCAGTTGGGAAGATGCTTGCCAGAGTATGAATTCATATATGGATGAGCAATTCCAAAGAATTACTGAAAGAGTGCCAAAACATTATTTTATTTATAAATGATAAAATCTAGATTATAATATCAAATAAAGGATTTTAGCTGAAAGGGGGGAAAACATTGACTTTGCAACAATTAAAATATGCTCTTGAAATTGCAAGGTGCGGGTCAATAAACGAGGCAGCTAAAAAATTATTTATATCTCAGCCAAGTCTATCTAATTCAATAAGAGAACTTGAAAGTGAACTGGGAATTGTAATATTTGAGAGGACAAATAGAGGAATTAGCATTTCTTCGGATGGGATTGAATTCTTAGGGTATGCTCGCCAAATAAGTGAACAAGCTGAATTTATTGAGGACCGCTATCATGGAAGAAAAGAAAAGATTATGCATTTCTCTATATCAACTCAGCATTATGCTTTTGTTGTAAATGCATTTACAAAACTCTTAAAGGAAATTGAAACAAATCAGTATGAGTTTAATTTAAGAGAAACAAAGACATATGAAATAATAGAAGATGTAAAAACTCTTCGTAGTGATGTTGGGATTTTATATATTAACGAAGTAAACTCTAAGGTTATGAATAGAATTTTTAGTGATAGTAATTTGAAATTTACTCCACTTTTTAATGCAAACCCACATATAATCATCAGTAATAATCATCCTCTTTCTACTAAAGAAAGTGTTACTACTAATGAGATGTTAGAATTTACTTATGTAACATTTGAACAGGGAATTAATAATTCATTTAATTTTTCAGAAGAAATGATGAATATGGCTAATGTACCTAAAAGTATTAAAGTTATTGATAGAGCAACACTTTCAACTTTATTAACCAGTACAGATAGTTACACAATAGGAACAGGATTTATAGACTCTGATTTTGATGAAAGCAAACTTAAAGCAATACCAATAGAATGTGATGAAATTTTCACAGTTGGATGGATAGCCCATAAGGATATTAAGCTTAATAAAATAACAACGCGCTACATTGAGATTTTGAACGAAATTATTTCAACAAATTATTTCGACTTAAATTATTATCTGTTATAGCAGTTTAAATGGAGGAAAATATGAGTAATGAGATTATAGGTACAAAGAGAAATAGTCCACCTTTTCGATATGATATAGTTGGAAGTTTTCTTAGAACTGATGAAATTAAGATTGCACGGAAACAATATAATAGAGGAGAAATAAATGCTCAAGAGCTAAGAAATATTGAAGACATAGAAATCAGGAAGCTCATAGAAAAGGAAAAAGAAATAGGATTAATAGCTGTTACTGATGGAGAGTTTAGGAGATCTTGGTGGCATCTTGATTTTTTTGTTGGAATAGAAGGTACAAAGAAAATAACATTAAATCAAGGAGGTAGTGTTCAAGGATCTAGAACAAAAGCTGAAAGCTTTCAAATTGTTGATAAGATAAGATTTAATAAGCATCCAATGTTAGAACATTTTAGGTATTTAAATAGTATTACTAAAGATGACAATATTGCTAAATTTACTATTCCATCACCATCTCTCTTTCATTTTGTTCAAAGTCACAACAAAAATAATGTATATAGTAGTGATGAAGAACTTATGGAAGACATTATTAGTGTTTACAAATCTGCAATAAAGGAGTTTTACGATGCAGGCTGTCGTTATTTGCAGTTTGATGATACTGCATGGGGAACCCTATGTAGTGAAAGACACAGAAGTTATTTTAAGAGTCAGGGAATTAACTCAGAAGCTCTTTCAAAGAATTATGTAAGATTGATAAATGAGAGCGTCAAAGAAAAACCAGAAGATATGATTATAACTTTGCATGTTTGCCGTGGAAATTTACATTCAATAGGATTTGCATCAGGTGGATATGAACCTATTGCAGAAGAATTATTTTCTAATGCTAAGGTGGATGGATTCTTTCTTGAATATGATAGTGAAAGATGCGGAGATTTTAAGCCGCTAAGATTTATAAATGATCAGTTTGTTGTATTGGGACTTGTGACAACAAAACATGGAGGCCTTGAAAGTAAAGAGCAATTAAAAAATCGTATTGCAGAAGCTTCTCAATATGTAGATATTAATAAACTTTGTCTAAGCCCACAGTGTGGTTTTGCATCAACAGAAGAAGGAAATATAATTACTGAAGAAGAACAATGGGAGAAAATTAAACTTGTTATTGAAACAGCTAATGAAATTTGGAAGTGAATTTGTTTGTTATAGGAAAATATTATAGCCAGTAATAGTTTTTTGAAGTTACCTTACTTGGGGTTAAACATGCTATACTGATTTCAAGAATAAAGCAAGGCAATTAAGGGGGATTAAAAAAATGAGTATAGAATTTAAAAATGCAAAACAAAGAAGTGTTGCACCATTTAGGGCTGATATTGTAGGAAGTTTTTTACGACCAGAGGTAATTAAAGAGGCGCGTGCTAAATTTCAAAATCAAGAAATTTTAAGTAGTGAATTAAGAAGAATAGAAGATGAAGAAATAATAAAATTAGTGAGAAAACAAAAGGAACTTGGACTTAAAGCAGTAACAGATGGAGAATTTAGGCGCTCATGGTGGCATCTTGATTTTATGTGGGGATTAGATGGGGTAGAAAAACGTGTACTAGAAGCAGGCTATAAATTTAATGGGTTAGAAACTAGAGCAGAAACAGCCACATTAACAGGAAAAATAGATTTTAGTAATCATCCGATGCTTGAACATTATAAATTTTTAAGAAGTATCTCTGGAGATGATATAGTGGCTAGACAGACGATTCCAGCACCTGCACAATTTCTTGCAGAACTTCAACGTGGTGAAAATAAGGAAATTACAGAATCTATTTATAAAAACATAGATGAATTAATTTTAGATATTGCTAATGCTTATAAAAAAGCTATTAAAGCATTTTATAACGAAGGTTGCAGAAATCTTCAACTTGACGATTGTACTTGGGGTATGCTTTGTGATAAAAAATATTGGGAAGCTAGACAACAAGAAGGCGTAGATACAAATGACATTGCTAAACTATATGCAAAGGTAAACAACTTAGCAATTGAAGACCATCCTGAAGATTTGGTTATTACAATGCATGTTTGCCGTGGAAATTATAATTCAACATGGGCAGGGTCTGGTGGATATGAACCAGTGGCAGAAATTCTTTTTGGAACTGTAAATGTAGATGGGTTTTATCTAGAGTATGATACAGATCGTGCAGGAGATTTTGCACCATTAAGATTTATTAAAAATCAACAAGTAGTTTTAGGGTTAATAAGTTCCAAGACAGGAATATTAGAAAATAAAGAAGAAGTTAAAGAAAGAATTAGAGAAGCAACAAAATACGTAGATATTAACCAAGTTTGCTTAAGTCCACAATGTGGTTTTGCCTCTACTGAGGAGGGAAATATTCTAACAGAAGAAGAACAATGGAATAAGATAAAGCTAGTAAGAGAAATTTCAGAAGAAATTTGGAAATAAAAATATATGATTTCTTCCTTAAGTGAGTATAATATAATTATATTTATAGGCTAATTTGAAAGATAAAAAGCAAATTAGAAGGAGGATTTAAATGAGAGTAATGACCTTTAATTTAAGACGCGATGTTCCTATAGATTTTAATGATAGATGGAATAATAGAAGGAGCTTGATTTATAACGTAATAAATGAGTATAAATGCGATATAATAGGGGTTCAGGAAATTAAAGATAATATGCTTAATGATATTAAAGAAAATATTGAAGGATATAATATTATTGGAGCTCCAAGAGGGAAAAAAGTTTCTTCAGAAAGAAATAGTTTATTAATCTCTAGAAATTATTTAATTGAAGATTATAAAACTTTCTGGCTATCTGAAACTCCAGATAAGATAGGAAGCCGCGTATGGTACTCATATCTTCCAAGAATTTGTACAACAGCCATTTTACAAATGGATAATGGAAGAAGAGTTAGGGTTTGTAATACTCATTTAGATAATCTGCTTCCAAAGGCAAGAATGTATGGTTTAAAAAAGATTTTAGAATTCATAGAAGATGAAAAACTTCCAGTTATATTAATGGGGGATTTTAATGATAGATCTAATAGTAAGTTGATTAAAAGTCTTAAAGAGGGGAAAATATCAAGTAAAAAATTATTACCAGTACAAGACGTAAATATGGGGTTATATAATGAATCTACAATAGGAAATTTCAAAAGGTCAGGAAAAGGGCTTCATATAGATTATATATTTGTATCGGAGGAAATAGATGTAGTTAATGCTGAAATAATTAAATATAATGTTAATGGGAAGTATCCCTCTGACCATTACCCGTTAATGGCAGATATATTAGTAAAATAGATTATATCGTAATCAATTCAAGTAATAATAGAAGAGTTGTTTATATAGTATATAAATAGAGAATATATGGCTTGGAATTATGTTATAACTTACAGAGATTACAAATATTTTAATCCTAAAAGCTATGAATATATTTATTATTTTTAGCGATGATAGATCTAAAATTTTAGCAAGAGTGTAGGTATATTTATCTAATAAGTCAGATCTTTAAATTGAATATATAAAAATTTAAATAAAGCATTAGTAAAAAAACTTGGAATTCTAAAATTATGAATCCAAGTTTTTTTATTGTCTAGAAAAGTATAAAAAAATTAAATTTTGAAAGCTAGTTATATCAATGGTTAAGAGGAGGTTGGTTTGTAAAAATATGATTAAGAAAATAAATCATATTCGCCTGTATAAAATGTTCTTATATGCACAATACGGAACTTAACCACAGTCGCCTGCGAATTTTTTACTTCTTTAGAATTTTATATTATAGTGGAATCTCAAGCTACACAGGCGGCTGGGATTTTGGTGTTATGTGATTTTTAGTAAATTAAGAAGTTAAAGTTATACTTTGTGCTGATTATACTGGATATAAATACATGATAACCCAATTAACTTTAAATTGAAGAAAAAGTGTTATATAATAGTATATATTGTAAATAAATTAAAAATAAAATAAAAAAATATATTATCTATATAAAGGAGAATAAATTTATTGTCGAAATTAGAGAAATGTGTATGCGTAACATACATATGTTTAGCAATTGTATTAGGTGGGCTTGCAGCTTATTATAAAGTAACATTTGGTGAAATAAATTACAGCAGCTTAATAGCTAGAAAAGATAAGGATACCTCTGATGCAAATGATAATGCTACTAATAAAAATGAGAATATAGAAAAAGTATTAACTGCCGCACCTAAAGTGCCCATAAAAGCAGAATTAACAGCCTACTGCAATTGCGCTATATGCTCAGAAGCCTGGGGCTCAGAAACTGCAATGCAAACCCATACTAGAGTTGGAACTATAGCTGTACCTAAAAATATTCCGTTAGGAAGTAAAATATATATTCCAGATTTAAAAGATTACAAAGATGACGGTATTTTTGACGCAGAAGATAGAGGTGGCGCAGTTAAAGTTAAAAGCGATGGCACCTACATAATAGATGTATGGCTTCCAACCCATGAGCAAGTCAAGGAATTTGGAAGAAAAAAGACTACGGTTTATTTAATAAAATAATAGTGGCTTGAAGTTTTTCCAATATTCAATTAAAATTATGTTAGTATGAGGAAATAAAGCAAGAAAAAAATAGAATATATATATTGCAAAAATAGTCCTTCATCATAATTCTAAAAAATATTACAAGAATTTTAGATGTAATTGTGAATTGTGAAATGTGCATTGTGAATTGCAATATATATTACATATATTTTGTTAAGAAGAGTCTTTTTTTAGACTAAGGGGGACAATAGGCTTATGGGTCAATCAAAAGAAAATGATCAAATATTTTGGGACAGTAGAGAAAACATTATATCACCAGAATTAGTTGAAGAAAGAATAGAAGAGATGAATGAAACGTTACTTGTTTATAGATCAGCAATAAAGGAAGTTAAGACTAAATTAGATATTTTAGATGATGAACTTAAGATAAAGAGGAAGAGGAATCCGATTGAATACATGAAATCTAGAGTGAAGACTCCAAGCAGTATTATGGATAAACTTAAACGTAAAGGATTCGAAATGAGTATTGAATCTGCTAAAAAGAATTTAAATGATATTGCGGGAATTAGAGTTATCTGTTCTTTTGTAGGTGATATATATGATATCGCCAATATGCTAATAAGACAGGATGATATAACACTAATTGAAGAAAAAGATTATATAAACAGTCCTAAGCCAAATGGTTATAGAAGTCTTCATTTAGTTATAGAGGTTCCAATATTTTTTTCGGATCATGTAGAGCCAGTCAGAGTTGAAGTTCAAATTAGAACGATAGCTATGGACTTTTGGGCTAGTCTTGAGCATAAATTATATTATAAGACATCTGGAGATGGACCACTGCATATTACACAAGACTTAAAGGAATGTGCAGAGCTTATAGCATCTACAGATATGAGAATGCAAGATATACAAAGAGAGGTAGAAAAACTAAGATAGGTGGGTTGTTAAAATGATAAAAGAGCTTGTATTGAAAAATAGATCATATAGGAGGTTTTATCAGGATAAGAGTATTGAAATGAATACTTTAAGAGAATTGGTAGATTTAGCGAGACTATCACCATCAGGAGCTAATAAACAAGTGTTAAAATACATTTTATCAAATGAAAAAGAACAAAATGAAAAAATAAGTAAATGCATATTTTGGGCAGGTTACTATAAGGATTGGGATGGTCCTAAAGAATGTGAAAAACCAAGTGCTTATATAGTAGTGCTAAAAGATACAAGTCTTGGCCAAGGTGCATCACAAGATGATGGCATAGCAGTACAAAGTATGTTACTTGGAGCTGTTGAAAATAATTTGGGCGGATGCATTATAGGAAATATAGATAGAAAGAATTTAAGAGAAGAACTAAATTTAGATGAAAAATTTGAAATTGCTTTGGTAGTAGCTCTTGGTTATCCTAAAGAAGAAGTAGTTATAGAAAATATAAATGAATCTGGAGATGTGAAGTATTGGAGAGATGACAACCAAGTACATCATGTTCCAAAAAGAACATTGGATGATTTGATTTTATAAGTAGTGAACTCGAATCTATTATTTGATGTGAATCGGTTAAGCAGACAGCTCAAAAGTGATGCTCCCAATCTTGTATTTGGCTATAAGTGAAGAGTTCTTAATTGCAGAATAGCTGTTTAATTTATAGGTGAAGAACTTTCTCTGTGAGCATCTATGATTTAATGATGGTTGCTTACTCTGTGAGTATCCAGTGAACAAATGAGAATTCATTTTCTTTAAAAAATATTGATATAATAGTGTGATTTTGAACATACTATACTTGTTACTTTGTAGAAAAAGGAGAATAGTATATATGGAAAGAATACATTATAATGTTGATGGATTAGCAAATGAAAATATGAAAACACAAGTTAAAAATGCACTGGAAAAAATCCAAGGTGTAGATAAGGTTTGTGTAGATCTTGCACGTGGAAGCGTTGAAGTAGTATATAATGCTCCTGCAACAGAAGAAGAAATTAAAAGCTGTATAGAGAATACAGGACATGATGCTAGATAAAAGAAAATATCTTTTTAGATTTATTGCTAAAGAGGAATGTATTTAGGTTTACATTCCTCTTTAGTTTTTATGTAAATATAAAATTTAACCAGGAAGGATTAGCCCTCTATTATTTTTACATAAAACATTCTATCCCTAGGGCCATCAAACTCGCAGAAATATACATTTTGCCATCTTCCTAAAATTAGATTGCCATTATTTAAAATTAGAGTTTGTGAAGCACCTACTGTTGAAGATTTTAGATGAGAATGTGAATTTCCTTCAAAATGCTTATAATTAGGATCTGTGGTTGGATAAGTTTTTTCAAAACCATATATTAAATCGCTAACTACATCTGGATCTGCATTTTCATTTATAGTTATTCCAGCTGTAGTATGAGGGCAATAAACTACTATGATTCCATTACTAATATTACTGTTTTTAATATCTTCTCTTATATAAGAAGTTATATCAACCATAGATTGTCTAGGTTTAATTTCGAGGGAGTGTTTAAATAAATTTGACATAATAAAGCCTCCTTAACATTGTTTTTACATAATATTATAATATACCAATTATGTAAATATATAAACAATTTTATAAATCTATATTGTAATAATAGACTTAGATTTTAGATTCTAATGAACCAGATGATTTATTGGAAGTAGAATGCAGAAACTTAATTGAACCATATATGCAGCAGTGTAATTGAATTTTTTTATTCTCTAGGAATTTTAAGTCTATTTTATAAATTATGTTAATAAAAATAATAGTAAATATAGATTTTTGATTTGGAGAGGATAAGAAAATGATAAAAACTATTAGTTTTAAATATATATTAATGTTAGGAACTTTATTAAGTATTGTATTTGCATTTCAATTAATTTGTGATGTAAAGGCAAATGGAGAATGGGTATATGTAAACAATAGCTGGCGATATTATAGTGGTCCCGAACAAAATACTGGTTGGTATAAATACAAAGATAATTGGTATTATTTAGATGAAAACGGTATGGCAAAAACCGGATGGCTTAAAAGTGAAGGCAAGTGGTATTATCTAGACACAGTTACAGGAAAAATGCTGACTGGATGGATTCAAAATAGAGGGAATTGGTATTATCTAAATAGTTCTGGAGAAATGGTGACAGGATGGCTTAGATATAATGGAAATTTATATTATTTAAATTCCTCTGGAGTAATGGTTAAGGACATATATATTGGAACCTATTATTTAGGACCAGATGGGGCATGGGAGGAAGGATAAATAGTTGAAATAAATTATCTTATAGATATAAAGTAAAATTATCAATTTATAAAAGCTTGAAAAAATAAAAAATACTATTTCAAAATGTATTAGTAAAAAACATTGAGAGATAGTATTTTTTTATAATAATTTTATATCTAAAAAGAAAAAAGCTTGTCCTAGAAAATGCTAAATTGTAGCTTTATTGACCTATCAACTTATCGTTTTCAAAGATATGTTCAATTAACCAATCATTTAAAAGTTGTAATAGAGTAGAAATCGATTCATTCTGATTTTCATCAATACTCCTAAAATCTACTTCATTAATTCTTTTTATAAAAGCGTCGTGTTCTATCTTTTGAGTGAACATTCTTTTATAGTTAATTTTCTTCATATATTCTTCTTCTGCTTTAAAATGGAATGAGGTATAATCACGTAGCTCATCTACTAACTCTAATATGTCATCATATTTATCAGTTGTAAAATCATTTTTTAGTAAATTGTAAGCTTTGTCTGCTATTTCGAAGAGAACTTTGTGCTGTTCGTCAATAAAATCAATTCCAGTCTTAAATTCTTCTTTAAATTCATACATTAAATGTTACCTTCTTTCTTATAATTGTATAATTACATATAAAATAATTATATATCACTTTTGTAAAATTTTCTAGATAAGGGATAAAGATAATTCCTATCAATAAGAGTAAATAACATTGGTATATATAAGAAACTATATAAATCCTGTTAAATTAATGATACAGTAGTATTAGATAATTTTGCAACAATTATAAATATAAACTATATACTGCAATTAAGTTTTACATTTTAAGATTAATTGAGCTCTTTTTTATTAATATTTTAAACGTAAACCGCTATTGCAATACAAAAACTATGAAAAAATAAATGAGAAAAGGAATTGGAATTATGGAAGTGATTCAGAACATAGATAATAATATTTTAGAATTTATACAAATCCATATGAGGACTCCCATTTTAGATAAGGTTATGCCACTTATAACTATACTTGGAAGCAAACTTACTATATGGACGTTTATTGCTTTAATACTTATAGTAGGAAAAAAATATAGGAAGTATGGTATTATGATCATATGCTCTTTGATATTATGTTTTATTGTAGGAAATTTAGGTTTAAAACCTTTGGTAGCAAGAACTCGTCCTTTTAATGCTGAACCAATATTAAATATGATTCATATGAAGCTGCCAACAGATTTTTCTTTTCCGTCAGGCCATACTATGTGTTCATTTGCACCAGCAACTATAATTAATTATATGAATAAAAGAGCTGGGATACTTGCATTAACTCTAAGTACATTAATAGGATTTTCAAGGTTATACTTGTATGTACATTATCCATCAGATGTTTTTGCAGCGATGGTTATTGGGCTTTTAATAGGTAATTTAGTTATTGCAGCATTTAATAAAAGAGCATTAAGTTCTATTTTGAGCTGAACCAAGTTACTATTGATTCCGATGTGATTTTTGAAGATGAAAGGAGATGTTAAGAATGAAAAACGAACAAGAAAGAATCCCATCCAGTTCACTGATCAAGACAAAGATAGCCGTATGATGAAGTTAAAGACGTTTTTTGATTCGGAAATAAAAGACGTTAAAATTATAGTTACTGGAAATGCTAAGGTATGGGATGTTAGCATCGCAGAAATAAAGCATTGGTGGGAGTAACTGCGATAACGAAGAAATATGTAATGTTAAGACAATCATCATCTTGGATATTATAAAGGTTATATAAAAACTAGTTATTCAACAACCCATATTTATTACTTTGAAAATAATTTTTTATTATTAGTAAATTATTATTTTGAAAATTAAAGATATACATTATAATAATTATGTGGAAGATTATTATAAAAGCAAATTAGTGAAAATGATATTGGAGCTTATTACAAAGGGGGAAGAATGTGAGTTGGGATTGTGCGGTATGGCACTGCAATAGTGTAAAAAGTAAAGAGGATGCAGAAATTCTATATAAACGACTATGCGAAGGAGATACTTCGTTAATTGGTCCTACACAAAAAATACAAGATTTTTATGAAGAATTAACAGCTAAGCATCCTGAAATTGATGATATAAGTGAAGAGGAAATTGGGGATTTAGATTTATGCCCATGGAGTGTAACTTTTGATAAATCAGAAGGACACATTATTATGTCTTGTGTATTTAGCAAGGCTGATTATGTAAGCGATTTAATAAAGGAATTAGCTCAAAAACATGAACTATCTTTCTACGAGCCTCAAAATAAAAATTTTATTTATAATTAAAAGTACATAGATAATAATCTTTGCTGTTTGTGGTTAAATGTGGTAATATAGAAAGGTGGTTTTTTATTATAATTTAAATTTTTTACTTTAAATTATAATGGGATATGAGAAAAATAAATTGGGGAGGGATATTAAATATTATATGGTCAAGGTAAAATATTCTGCTATATATACTGATAATTTTGGCTGTGAGCAGGCAGAACTATACTTTCTAAAAGGGGGACTTCAATTTAATATAAGAGATTGCGTCTTTTATGATGATCATTTTGATTTCGATTTTTATACTAAGAGACCTAATGAGCATAAACAACTTTTCTATTTAAAAGATGATGAATTAATAGAATATGTTATGGATGTAAGAATTCCATTAATAATGACATATGATGGTGAGGAATGTGTGAGAGAATCTATATTATGCATTAAGAGGCATAGAAATTCTTATAATAATATGCTTTCACTCGATCTAGATGGAAAATCTTATACTGTTGAAGGATATAATTTGCAAGAATTATTATATAAAATGAAGAAAAAACTGCCTAAAGAATATACTATGGAATCTGATTTTTCATGTATGCTGGGCGTATATTCTATTGAAACAAATAAAGAAAATGATTTTTATTGTTTTAGAAATTTCGAAGAGGAAGATGATGAAAGTGCTTCTAGCGAATCTTTTTATTTGGAATCCTCTGATTTTAGAAGTAGAGATGCTTTTGATGGACTTAAAAAGTATCCAATTACTTATATATTCAATGAATATTGTTTAAGTAAGATTTAATCAGTCATATTTATGTATAATAATATAAAAAAGAGATGGCGCATATAAGATGTGCTATCTCTTTTTGGTTAATACCACGATTCATAAGATCATGTTCATATAATAGTATAATCCGAATTTCAAAAAATTATACCAAGAGTTAAAAATTTATATTGCTTGATTTATTTTTTCCTTTGATTCTAGTGTTAGAGAAGAATTCAATTGTGTCATTAAATTTGGATCTAGAATTTGTTCTAATTCCTCAGAAGTTAATATACCTTTAGCTAGAACAAGTTCCTTTACAGAAATTCCTGATTTTAATGACTCTTTTGCAATGTCAGCAGAATTTTGGTATCCAATGTACGGGCAAAGTGCTGTTACAATACCAACACTATTGTCTAAGAGTTCTTTGCATCTTACTTCATTAGCAGTAATACCTATAATACAATTATCAACTAAAGTTGTAGTAGCATTTTGAAGCGTTTCTATTGACTCAAATAATTTATAGAATAGAACAGGTTCAAAAGCATTAAGTTCTAATTGACCAGCTTCTGCTGCCATAGTTATTGTTAAATCATTACCTATAATGTTAAATGCAACTTGTGAGACTACTTCTAAAATAACAGGATTAACTTTACCAGGCATAATAGAAGAACCATTTTGCATTGAAGGCAGATTGATTTCAGCAAAACCTGTTTTTGGACCGCTAGATAGAAGTCTTAAATCATTTGCCATTTTAGACAAATTAACTGCACATGTTTTTAGAAGCCCTGATACACTTACAAAACAGTCAAGATTTTGAGTCGCATCAATTAAATCATTTGATTGAGTTAAATTAAGACCGCAAATTTTTCTTAAATTAGGAGTTATATTATGAAAATATTCAGGGCTTACATTTATTGCTGTACCAATAGCTGTGCCCCCTATATTTAGAACAAGCATATCTTTTTCAGCCTCTTTTAAGCGTTCTATATCACGTTTTATCATCGATGCAAAAGCATTGAATGATTGTCCTAGTCTAATTGGAACTGCATCTTGAAGTTGAGTACGTCCCATTTTAATTATATTATTAAATTCTAGGGATTTTAATTTAAGAGTATTATATAAACGTTGAAGCTCTGCAATAGTTTTTGGAAGCATTTTTAGAACTGTAAGTTTTCCGGCTGTAGGAAATACATCATTAGTAGATTGGGCCATATTTACGTGATCATTTGGGTGTACAACATTATAACTGCCTTTAATTTCTCCAAGGAGTTCAATTGCACGATTAGCTATAACTTCATTAGCATTCATGTTAGCAGAAGTTCCTGCACCTCCTTGAATTGAATCTACTATAAATTCTTCATGTAATTTTCCACAAATAATCTCATCGCAAGCATTTATTATAGCATTGGCAATCGTTGAAGTTAAGAAATTTGCATCTCTATTTGTAATAGCAGCAGCTTTTTTTACTTCAGCAAGACTAATTATAAATTCCTTATTTAATTTCCTTTCAGTAATAGGAAAGTTGTTTTTTGCTCTTAATGATTGAATGCCGTAATATGCACTGGCTGGTACCTCCATAGTTCCTATTGAGTCTGATTCCATACGTGTTTTCATTTAAAAATTCCTCGCTTTCATAACTTAAATCATTTCAAAAATTTAAAATAATAGATTACTTAAAATAATTTCTAACAACAAAAGATAAATTTATAATCAAGATATATCTACCGTTATTTTTTTATTAATCTCTATGACTGAAGATTATCACGCTTTAAAATCAATGTAAATATTAGAAACAAAATTGTGAATAAAAGCTAAAAATTAGCATAATGCACTTAAATAAAATTATAGTAGATATAAAAATGCTTAATTTTATTAAGTCTGAAATTTTAAACAAAATGCGAACATAAGTATTGAATTATATCTATAAATTCGTAATGTTGCTAAAATTTTAGATGATGTTTTGCTTAATAATAAGAAAAAATTCATAAAGACAATAAAATAGTATAAAAATTGTGAATAAATAAGGAAAAGTTTGAAATATATAAGTAGCGTAATAGTTTATACTAAAATACAAAGTTAATTTTTTAAATCAAAACCTCAAAAAGTACTTGTAAATTTCTAATAATCACCTTAAAATATAAATATAACAGATAGGCAATTTGAATAAGTATGCAATAAGAATAGATTGCTGAAAATTTAATAATAGAGCGCAAAGGGGCGTATCAATAATCAGAAACTATTAGGATTATTTGATATGTTTTTTTATTCTTTAATTTTGCTATTATAATTAATTCATAAGGAGACAGAGGTATAGTATATGGACAAGATTGATTTTAAGATTATTGAACTTCTACAAGAAAATGCTCGTTATCCACTAAAGCATTTAGCAGAGGAAGTGTTTTTATCAACTCCCGCAGTATCAGCACGTATTGAAAAATTGGAACAAGCAGGTGTTATCACAGGATATTCTGCGCACGTTGATCCGCTAAAGTTAGGATATAATATTAAGGCGTTTATTAATTTAGAAATGACGCCTAAGCAGAAACCTGAGTTTTATCCTTTCATATCAAATTGCCCAAATGTACTTGAGTGCAATTGCGTAACAGGCAAGTATTCCATGCTAATAAAGGTTGCTTATCACACAACTTTAGAATTAGATGCCTTTATTGGAGAATTACAAAAGTTTGGAAATACGGAAACTCAAATAGTGTTTTCTACAGCTGTTGAGCATAGAGGAATAGATGTGACATCAGAAATTGGTGATAAATAGATTTAAGAAAGAAGACTGTTCTGAATATAAACATGGTTTATATTTAGAACAGTTTTTATTATTACAACATAAAATATAGAATAATCTGGAGGTCTATATCATAGAATTGTAATAGTATAAATATATGTCAAGGAAAGTTTCTATAAGAAAATAATTTGGGAATTATATATATGTCGAGTTGGAGGGAGGAAATATTGTGAGTGAATATGAAGAAAAGTTAAACGAAAATAAGAACATAATATTGAGAAACATTGAGCAAGGTAAAAAATCGGGGGTTAATAAAGTTTCTGCCGTTTTTGCCATAAGTAAAAGAGATGAGCTCCGAAAAAACATGGTTACAGATTTGGCTACATGGCTAATTACTGACGGATATAAAGTTTCTCTTAAAGAAGGGGAACTCGAGATATTAACTATTGAATGGGAATAAAACAGAAATTTGCACAAACCCTCAAAATAAGAGGGTTACATATATGCTATATAAAAAGCATAGTATTAAACATACTAACATAAATATCAAAGTTTTAAGCACCTAAACTTATAGGTGCTTTTTGTTATGTGAATAAATAATGCGATTTTTTTACAACAAAAAGAATTAATGCAAAAATATTGTTGTTTTATAGTCAGATTTGTGCGTTTAGAGTAAAAAGCATTTTTAAAGTTTGAATGTTGTGATAACATTTACAGTATAAGAGGTGAAATACTTATAAAATTAACACTTAATTTAAATTTTTTCTTCAGAATTTGCTACACAAATTTTACCAACTTAATTGTATTCTATAGAATATTAGAAGGGATGAGAATGGATGGGGAATATAATTAAAATAAACATATATTATGCAGAATTTACAAGAAAAAATAAAGGCAAATTAAGATTGGAAACAGTAGAAAAATCCATTTTGAGGTATGATAAATGGTTAAAGGATACAAATAGAAAAGATAATATAGAAACTTATGAAGAATTTTTACGGGCTCCGTAATATTGACGGGGGATAGTAAGTGATATTAATATTACTTACTATCATTTAGCGTTTCTAGTATTAGTTTGTTTATTATATTTGGTTGGCATGGAGGAAAACAAAATATATAGACATAAGTATAAGGAATTTTCATAAATATATTAATGTGGATACATATATAGATAAATCAGCTATAATCTAGACTTATGCGTATGTCTTGCCGAAATGAATAATATACTTAAATTTAACCACTAGAAGTTGTGTTTAGGTAGAAACGGAAGGACAAGTTATAGAGATATAATAAGGAAATTTAATATGTCTTTATAAAATTAATAATCTAAATAAGGGAGAGGTTTAAATGGTTAAAGATGAATTTAAAGGTTTAGTAAAAGAGTATAATGATGAAAGTTGTTCATGGTGCAAAAGCGAATCGAACTGCTTTTATAAAAGAAAGGCAATGGAGGCGACTAGAGAAGCTATAAAAGAAATCGTAATTTGTACATCAGCTTATTGCACTGCAAAGGTTTCTTGCGATTATTATAGAAGGGACAGCGAGAAATACAATCTTTATAATGTTAAAGAAGCTTAGGAATAATTGATAATTCTATGAAAGGTGCTACTTTTTATTGTGGTGCCTTTTTTATTTAAAAAAGTTAAGTATTCAATTAAAGCTGGAATATAGAACTTCAATTTGAATGTATATCTTTATTTGGAATTAGCTATAGATATCCAATTTAAGAATTCGGCTTATTAGATGAACAGATTTACAAAATTGCTAGAATTTTAAGCTCATATCTTTACTAGAAATCATAAATATATTTTCATAGCTTTTCGGAACAAAATATTTATGATTTCGGCGAGTTATATGCATAAGTTCAGGTCTTAGTTGGGTTATCTATAAGAGTACTAGCAAGAATATAAATGCTTTTATAAAATAAATAAGCAAAAAATATATGCTAGATAGGAATATAATTAAATATTACTCATATACATCTATATTGTCTGATAATATTATAGGACTAATATATGGATGCGTTATGGAGGGCAATATGAAATTCGACTATAATTTATTAATTTTAATGCTAATTAATTTCTTTTTGTTATTCATAGTTATAGGTGTAGTATTTAAAGTAGTTAGAGGTTATAAGGCACATGTAGACAGGAATAAAAAAATTGAACAGAAATTTGATGAGATATTAAATGAGTTTATAATAAAAACATTAAATAATAGTAAATAAAGCGTTAATACAAGAATATTGCTGCTTTAGGCGAATATATCAATGAATAACATGTAAGTAAATCCACTAAGTACTTAGGGACGTAAAGTAATATTAACTAATACAAGCTATCAATACTATTTTTGTTAATATTTTTATAGATTATATTTTGTGTTATTGGTTAATATATTACTGCCAAACAAAATTAAAATAAAAGGAGGTAGATTCAAATGGCATCAAATAATAGTGGAAGCAATAGAACATTAGTACCTGAAGCAAAGCAAGGTTTAAACAGATTAAAAACTGAGGTTGCATCAGAAATCGGATTACAAAACTATGAAAACATCGATAAAGGGAACCTATCTTCAAGGCAAAATGGTAGCGTTGGTGGAGAAATGGTAAAAAGAATGATAGAAAGCTACGAACAAGGGTTATAAAAAATAACTATACAAAAAAGGCATTCATAGAAGTATGAGTGCCTTTTTAATATAAAAATGTATATTAGTTTATATGTTAAAAACAGTTAATAACATATATTGCTACAATGAACGTATGTCTAATATTCTAATAAACCTAGGATCAATTAAGGAGAAATGTATAAACTAAATTCGGGTATATCACATTCTTTATAAATTAAACAATATGAACCATAAAATATGATATAATTAATATTATAAAAAATATTATAAAAAATATGGAGGGACTATTAATGAAAATAAATGATAGAGTTGAATTTTTAGAAAACGATAATAAAGGTAAGAAAGGTACTGTGATTAAGTTGATGGGAGAACATAGTGCTGTTGTTGTAATAGACGGAGAAGAAGATGATGTTCCAACTTTGGCAAGAGTGACGAACTTAAAGGTGATTTAATTGAATTTTTAAATTTACATATACATTAATATATATTTAGAATTTTATTATATGTTACGTATGAAGCATAAAAATAATTTCCTCTTTTTCATATAATTGGTTATATATTTCGTTTGATTATATATAATTAATTATATATAAAGGAGGGAGACTTATGTTAGACGGTAAAAAAGAGATATTAACAATGTTTAAAAATAAAAATGATGGGTTGACATTTGAAGAAATACACACTAATGAAAAATTTCAGCCAGAGGTATATTTTAAAAATGGAACCTTAACTAAAATAAATATTTTCTTAGTTGGAGCTTTAAATCAAATGGTGAATAGTGGCATACTTGTTTGGAGACAAGGAAAGTATTACTTAAAAGAAAACGATATAGGTTAATTTTCTAATGAAGAATAAGCGAAGAAAATGGCTCTATACACAATTTTCTTTGCTTATTTAATGTTCTCTTTGAATATCAAGCTTCTCCTAGAATTTTATATATGAATTTCGTAATATCTGGAAGATTTAATCCATCATGTCCTTTTTCTGGCTCATAGCGTAAAATTATTTCAATATTATTAAAGTTATCAATATTATTCATGCGTTCCATACGTTTCAATAATGGTACTATCTGGGTTGAATTGTCTGCATGAGAGCATAAATTAGCGAGGATATATATCTTAGGAACATAATTGTTTTTTTCAAAAGCATCTACTACGTTAAATCGATCGTTAAATTTTTCAAAAGGTTTATCATCATCAAAGCAAAGTGTTACAACAGTTTCGAATGCTTCCTTAACAATCCAATTGGAGATGTCAAATTGTGAGTTGTCGACAACTACTGATGATCCTCTAAGATATATCCCCATAATTACTGAAAGGTAACCACCTGCTGATGTGCCGTAGATAACTGTATTCTCGAGCTTAATATTCATTTTAGCAATAATTTGTTTTAGTATTAAACTACTATTTTCAAGATAATAATTTTCATTTTTTCCGACGCCCCAAGCAACTTGTAAATATCCATTTACATAAAGTGTAGGATCCATGCAGAAAATAGAGGAGGTTTTCAACATCTGTGACCAACTATGCCTTTGGAAGATTGGGACATTAACATTTCCGCCGACTACAGCACCATTGTTAAAAACAATAAGTTTATCATTTCCACTTTTTCTGTTTATTAGATATTCATAAGGTACACCATTCTGAATGACTCTTAGTACATATATATAATCGCTTGGTATTTTTAACTTATTAATTTCAGAATAATCTATTGTGATTTCAGGGTATGGAAGTTTTACATATTTTGCATTGCTTGTCCTTTGAATAGTGTTGTCGATTATTAATTCGGTTTTTTTAACTTCTGTCATAAGATCATAATCATTGTTAATATTGAAAACTCTGTTATATCTATAAGGATTGTTCAAATACCAAAGTAAAATTCCCAATAATTCTTTTTCATCAAAGTGAATGATATTACCGCATTTATATTTTTCTACCAGCTCTCTTGCTACACCAACATCTGTTGAAATAATAGGAGTATTTAGTATTACGCTTTCAACTAGAGCAAGAGAAAAACCTTCGCTAAGAGAAGTTAAGATTGTTGCTGTTGAGTTTTTTATATACGGATATGGGTTTTCTACATATCCTATTAGTTTAACATTTTCCGTAAGTTCATTGTCTTCTATATATTTCTGAAGAATTAATTTGTAATCCCCATCTCCTAAAAGATAAATCATAAAATCATCACGATATAGCTTAAGTTCTTTTGCAGCTTTTAATAGCAAAATTTGATTTTTGTTGAAATCAAGTCTACCAACAGATGTAAAGAGCATTTTATCCGGTATGCTAATTTTTTCGTTACTTAAGATGTGGATTTTCTCTCTATTAACAGAGTTCGAAATTTTAACAACATTTTCGGTTATACCAAAAAGCTCGGACAAAGATTTTTCTACTACATCTGAAATTACTACTATAGAATCAAATTGCTTTAAAACTGAAGCCTGCATTTCGTGTTCTTGTTTAATTTGTCTATATTCATTCGAATTTTTATCTAGCCAATTATAGTCAAGCTCACGCATATCACCTCTAATCCAAATTATTTTTGTTGCACAATTTAAATATGAGGCAAAGTAAGATGGAGCACTATGATTACAAGCAATGACACAATCATATTTTTCATTAATTAGTTTATTGAAAAGTAAGGGAGACACAAGTAATTTATAATAGTAATCAAGGGAATCTTTTTCGTTATAACCCTCCTTTGTTGAATCAATAAGCGCATCTAATATTTTAATATTACTATTATAGACATGAACATTGGAGGTTTTAAATAATGGCAAGATGCTTATATCATATTTATACTTATCTAATAGATTTAAAACATCTGCTAAAGATTTTTCTGTTCCATAGCCAGAAGTTATATTCCAAGTTATAAACAATAATTTTTTCATTAGTTCACCTTCTTATTAGATTATATGTTAAGGCAACGGAATTCAACTTTCCTATTAATATATGAGAAGCAACATAGTTTTGTTAACTACATAGTTAAGTTAACTTCTTTTTTTTGATTTTTTTAATAAAATAAAGTATAATTAAATGTATATTAAAAAGGAGGGCGAAATTTGTGGAATTATTTGAGGTAGGGAAACCATTTAAGGATGGTATTACAAGGTATCCAGAAGGAATAAGTTTCGATATAAATAAAAATGGGTGCAATTTGTTAATTTATACTACGAAATTTACAGAAAAATCTAGACAAGCTATTATAAAAGGTGATCTGAAATACGGATATTTCAAAGAAGATAATGTTATTATCATGCTATTCAGATTCGGTAATCACCAATGGATAGAAGTTCCGTATTCTATACATATGTGTAAAAATTCTGTTGAATTAGAAGAAGTTACAGAAACTGAGGGCTTCTCTCTTAATATATATATTATTAATTCGGGAACAGGGGTTTTAGAAGATACTAGACAAGTTGAACTTGATATTAGATTATCTAAAATGTTAAGAGATGATGTCTTAGAACAGAAAAGTATGCCGTATAGTGGCTTTAATATTAGAGTAAGTGAATTTAATAGAAAATATTCAACTAAAGCATTAGTTAGCATGTCTAGAGCATTAGTTTAAAATAATTTTAGGTATGTGTAGATAGCTCATATTTCAAATTAAGATATTTTTAGTAAACAAAATTGTAAGATATGTATATGCTGCAATAATAAATTTATATTTAAAACGCTGGTAAATTACGTGTTAGATTAAAAACTAGAATGTAGAAATTTAATTGCAACATATACATACATAAATATTAAATTATAGAACGGATAAGTAAGTATAATATTACTTTCATAAGCTAATTGCTATTCATAAGTCTAATCCCTAGATTTTAGATATTGAAATAATAATTCTTAATTTATATAATTTTAGTAACAGAAAGGGGTGGAAGCTATGAAGGTTGAGTTTTGTCTTGTAGAAAGTGATGATATTGTTTTTACAAAAGAATCTAAAGATTTGAAGGATATAATAAATGTCATTACCAAAGTAGGTACAGAGATCAATTTGTTTTTTAGCAAAGATGATTTCATCCATGGTTACGTACAAAATGTAGCATATCAAGTTAATGCAGAAAGTAATGATGAGAGTCTAATAATATATTTTTCAAATGATTATAAAAAATCTAAGAACACAGAGAGAATATCAGCTGAACATTTAAGTACTACGAAAATAAGTGCTAAAAATAATGATAAGGCGTGATCGGAAAAATAATAAGTCCATCTGCTAAGTATGTTTTACAGCATTCTGAGTAAGTAGGTTGTCATAGTAATTTTGCTATTAGATAAATATACTTACGTGTCTAAGAAGAATAAGACTGGTATTTTGTACTTGTTATTTTCATCTATATGCCTAAATAAAAATTAAGGTGAGATAGTAAATTTTATGATTTATTTACTATTTCACCTTAATTTTTTTATGCTTTAGTAATTTATAATCTGATAAAATTGCGGATGATTTAAAAAAGGTTGATTGAATAACTTTTGTGTTTTAAAAAGAATAAAAATAAATAGGAACATGTGCTGTAATTGAAGTTTGTACTTTATCTTTAAATTGAGTAATTTTTGAGTGCTGGAATATTAAGCGTAAATTTATTATTGAAATATAATTGAAATATCTATTATTTATAGGTTTGAGTTATTTGAAAATAATATATTTTAGGATTTAATATATACATATTTTATAAATGTTGCCTTGTGTGCTATAATTTATATGAATTTTTATTTATAAATTGTAATTTTTGTGAAGTATATTGAAAATAGTGAAGGTTACAAGTAAAAGCGGGTGAACTTTGTGATACATATAGGCTAAATATGAAAGAAATTATATATGAATAAAATTAAATTTGTAACTATAAAAAATAAAGTTTAAGATAAATTTATGCTTTATATTATAAGGAGATATATTATGAAAGAAAAAAAGAATAGAAAAAGATTTAATAATAGCAGGAGAAGTAATTTTATAAAATTAGTTAAAATAGTATCACTTTTAGTTGTGATTGGGATAATTGCTTTTATTGGGATTAATAAAGGAATAAATTCTTTTGCTAATATGGCTACTAGTCAAAATAGTGATAAAAAAGATGTTATCGAAAACCCATCAGAGGATGAGAAAAAAGAGTTTGGGGAAGTTCCGTTAATAAATGATAATAGAGGCGTGCCGGTAATTTGTTTTCATTCTATAAATGATGATCCTTCAGTAAAAAGCCCTATTATTATTTCAAAGGATAAATTTAGAACACAACTTCAAGCTATTAAAGATAATGGATATACGACATTAACAATGGCTCAACTTAATGATTACCTTTTTAAGGGCAAGGCTATTCCAGAAAAAAGTGTTGTTCTAACATTTGATGATGGATATAGAGATAATTATACTAATGTATTTCCAATCTTAAAAGAGTTTAATATGAATGCAACAATTTTTGTTATACAAAGTTATTTAGATAGAGATGGATATCTAACTACTGACCAAGTTAAAGAGTTGAGTAGTAGTGGAATAATTGATATAGAGTCTCACACGATTTCTCATATTGATCTTCCGACTATGTCATATGAAGATCAATTAAAAGAACTAAAAAATTCTAAGGAAAAGTTAGAAAGTTTAATTAATAAGCCTATAATTTCGATTGCTTATCCAGAAGGAAAATATAATGATGATACTAAGAAAGCTTTTAGTGAAGTTGGTTATTCAATGGGATTTACCACTGAAAGAGGGTATGCTGACAGAGATGATAATTCTGCAGAGCTAAATAGAATATGTGTAGATTATACATATAAGCCTAAAGACATTCTAAAGGTATTAAAAAACTTGAAAAAGTAATGTGAGATTTTCTTTTGAATAAGAATAACAAAAATCCGAACGAAAAGAAAAAATATTTACAAAACGTTCTCTTAAAATTGACAAAATATAATATAAATTATAGAATAAAGAGAGCAATAAAGATGCTTATTAGATATTATCCAATTCAATTAGAATTGGATAATATTTTTAATAAGGATCTTAAAAATAACTTATGAATGGAGTAGATAAGCATGAAAGCAATATTAACAGTAATTGGGCAGGACAAAGTTGGTATTATAGCAGGGGTTAGTCAGAAAATGTTAGAATATAGTATCAATATATTAGATGTTAATCAAACTATAATGCAAGGTTTTTTTACCATGATAATGGTATTAGACTGCAAAGATATGAATGCGACTTTTGAGGAAGTTCGTGCAGGACTTACAGCAGAGGGTGAAAGACTTGGGGTAGAAGTAAAGATTCAAAGAGAAGAAATATTTAAGTCAATGCATTCACTATAATAGGAGGGGCTTATGAATACTAATAATATACTTGAAACGATAAAAATGATTGAGGAAGAAAAACTTGACGTTAGAACTATAACAATGGGAATATCTTTGCTTGATTGTATAGATCCAGATGGAGATAAAGCTAGAATTAAGATATATGATAAAATTACAAAATCTGCAGAGCATTTAGTAGAGGTTGGAAGGCAAATAGAAACAGAATTTGGCATTCCAATAGTAAATAAAAGAGTTTCAATAACTCCTATGTCAATAATTGCTGGAGCTACTAATGAAACTAGCTATGTTGAATTTGCAAGAACTTTAGATAGAGCAGCAGAGACTCTTGGAATAGATTTCTTAGGTGGATTTTCAGCATTAGTTCAAAAAGGTTGTACAAAAGGTGATAAGATTTTAATAAGTTCAATCCCAGAAGCTTTAGCAGTAACAAAAAAAGTTTGTGCGTCAGTTAATGTAGGATGTACAAAATCAGGAATAAACATGAACGCTGTAAGAGATATGGCAGATGTTATAAAGAGAACTGCAGAACTTACAAAAGATCAAAAAGGCTTTGGTTGCGCTAAGTTAGTTGTATTTGCAAATGCAGTAGAAGATAATCCTTTTATGGCAGGAGCTTTCCACGGAGTTGGAGAAGCTGAGAGAATCATAAATGTTGGTGTAAGCGGACCAGGAGTTGTTAAGAGAGCACTTGAGAAAGTAAGAGGAGCATCTTTTGATGTTGTTGCTGAAACAATTAAGCAAACTGCATTTAAAGTTACAAGGATGGGAGAATTAGTTGCTAACGAAGCATCTAGAAGATTAGATGTACCTTTTGGTATAGTTGACTTATCTTTAGCTCCAACACCAGCCGTTGGTGACTCTGTTGCAGAAATTCTAGAAGAAATAGGATTAGAACAAGTTGGAACTCATGGTACAATTGCAGCGCTTGCTATGCTTAACGATGCAGTTAAAAAAGGTGGAGTTATGGCATGTAGCCATGTTGGAGGCTTAAGTGGAGCTTTCATTCCAGTATCTGAAGATGCAGGTATGATTGATGCGGTTATAAGTGGATCATTAAATTTAGAAAAATTAGAAGGAATGACATGTGTATGCTCAGTTGGTCTTGATATGATTGCAATTCCTGGAGATACTCCAGCATCTACGATTGCAGGAATGATAGCCGATGAAGCTGCGATTGGAGTAATAAATAATAAGACTACAGCGGTTAGAATTATACCAGCACCAGGTTGTGAAATAGGTGATATGGTGGAGTTCGGTGGATTATTGGGTAGAGCACCTGTAATGAAGGTAAATGGTAAATCATCAGAATTATTTGCTCAAAGAGGTGGAAGAATTCCTGCACCTATACATTCATTTAAAAATTAATAAACATACAAATAAGACCTAAAAGATATTAATATATCTTTAGGTCTTATTTCATATTCTATATTATTTCTAAAATAAGCAATTATAGAAATCTTTTCTTTTGTAATATCGAGGTGTAAAAATAGCCTTACAGGATAAAATTAGTTAGTTGTTTTATAATAAGAATAATAGTGGCCATAATGCCCATGCATTATTAAAACCATATCCACCACCATATCCGCCATAACCACCGTATCCACAAAAGTTTCCGTAATTGTATCCACAGCAATTATTGCAACATCTGTTATAACAGCATCTGCTCATAGTTCATTTCTCCTTTGTTAATCTATATCATTTGTTATATTAATAATATATTAAACATAATTAAAAATTGTTACATATTAAGCTTAAAAATAAAATTATCTATAATGATATTAACCTGCCATATTTTCATTATACAAATTTATGTAAATAAGAGCTTATAGGTGTACATACTGGGGGAGAATAGTTTAAATAAAGCATTTTAATACAAGAATAATTGGAAATAATGTTTAAAAAGACATGAAATTAATAAATAACATAATACGGATTTAGAATTTGGTGTCTTTATGTTATAATAGGCAAAGAGAAAATAAGGTGTGTATGATTTTTTAAAATTAAACCATAAGAAGAATAAGTAGGTGAAGATATGACAACTGAAAGAAAGTTTTTGCCCATAAGCAAAAAAGATATGAGAGAAAGAGGTTGGGAGCAATTAGATTTCATAATTGTTACAGCTGATGCATACATTGATCATCATAGTTTTGGTACTGCAATTATTTCGAGAGTACTTGAAGCAAATGGATATAAAGTTGGGATAATACCACAACCAGATTGGGATAATATTTATGATTTTCAGAGATTTGGGAAGCCTAAATATGCTTTCCTAGTTAATGGTGGAAATATGGATCCTATGGTCAATCATTATACTGTAAGTAAAAGATTAAGAGAAAAAGATTTTTATTCTCCAGGTGGACAAATGGGACTTAGGCCTGATAGAGCAACAATTGTTTATTGCAATAAGATAAGAGAAGCTTATAAAGACATAGATATTATAATAGGAGGAATAGAAGCAAGTCTTAGAAGATTTGCTCATTACGATTATTGGAGTGATAAAGTAAGAAAATCAATATTAATTGATAGTACAGCTGACTTGCTAATTTATGGTATGGGTGAAAAACAAATAGTGGCCGTTGCAGAAAGTTTAAAGAATAAAGTTCGAGCAAAGGATATAACTTATATTAGAGGCACTTGCTATGCTACAGAAAGTTTAGAAGATGTGCAGGATTATATTGAAATTCCTTCGTATAAGGAAGTATCTACAAATAGATATAAGTATGCAGAAGCAAGCAAAGTAGAATATGAAGAACAGGATTCGGTTCGAGGTCATATTATCGTGCAAAAGCATGGGAGTAAATATGTGGTACAAAATATTCCAGAAGCCCCTTTAAATAGAGAGGAATTAGATGAAGTATATGGACTTCCATATATGAGAGATTACCATCCTGTTTATGAAGGGAAAGGCGGAATAGCTGCAATTGAAGAAGTTAAATTTAGTACAGTAAGTTCAAGAGGCTGTTTTGGAGATTGTAAATTTTGTGCTATAACTTTCCATCAAGGAAGAGTTGTTCAAAGTAGAAGTAAAGAATCAATATTACAAGAGGTTGAAGATATTACAAAACTTCCGGATTTTAAGGGATATATTCATGATGTAGGAGGGCCGACTGCAAACTTTAGAAAACCAGCTTGTTCTAAGCAGTTAGCTTTTGGAGCATGTAAAAATAAAGAGTGTTTATCTCCAGATGTTTGTAGAAATATGGATGTAGATCATACTGAATACCTTGATTTGTTAAGATCTATAAGGAATGTACCAAAAGTTAAAAAGGCATTTGTGCGCTCAGGTCTTAGATATGATTATATTATGGCTGATAAAGATGATACGTTTTTTAAAGAATTAGTGGAACATCATGTAAGTGGAAAATTAAAAGTTGCACCTGAACATATTTCAAAAGATGTACTAAAATATATGGGTAAACCGGCTGGCGAAACTTATGATAAATTTGTAAATAAGTTTGAAAAAATAACAAAGAAACTTGGAAAAAAACAATATATAATTCCATATTTAATGTCATCTCATCCGGGAAGTACTTTAGAATGTGCAATTGAGCTTGCTGAGTATCTAAGAGATATTAACTATCAACCAGAGCAGGTACAAGATTTTTATCCAACACCAGGTACATTGGCTACAACAATGTATTATACTGGATTAGATCCAATGACAATGAAAGAAGTTTATGTACCAAAGACTAAGCATGAAAAAGCTATGCAAAGAGCTCTACTTCAATATAAGAATCCAAAGTACTATACACTGGTCTATGAGGCATTAACACAAGCTGGTAGAACTGATTTGATAGGAAATGGTCCGAAATGTCTTATAAAAGACAAAAATAAAAGTGTCAAAGGTTATAATTCCAACGTTTCCAGAGGTAATGAAAGCCAAGGAATTAATAAGAAAAAGGCTTCAGACAGATTAAAGGGTGATAGAATTTCTGATAGAAGAGAAAAAGGTAAGAAAACAAAAGAAAAAAACTCGCCAAATGGCAAAAAGAAGACTATTAAGAAAAGAAAAAATAGTAAATAGCATTGTAAAATTGCTGCAATGAAAGAATAAAATGTTTTTGTTAGATCTTATATTTAGTTCATGAGTTGTAGCAATTTACTAATTTAATCGATAGTATATATTGAAATTAAGAATAAGTTATTGATTTTTCAGCATGTATTTGCATACATGCTGAAGTTGAATTTCTACATTTTGGTCCTGATTTGGTAGTTAACGTATTAGAGTGCTAGATGTGGATTTTTATTATTTCGATATAATTAAGAGAAAGGGGTAAAAATGGGGGATATTTTAATAAAAGCATTTAGCTTTATACTGATTATTGCGATAGGATATAGTTTCAAAAGGATAGGGGTTTTTGGACCTAAAGACTATAAAATTATAACTAAAATTATAATGAATATTACTTTACCGTGTGCACTTGTTACTGGATTTGCAAATTTTAAAATGGATACATCAATGCTTTTTATTATTTTGCTTGGATTTTTGGGAAACATTATAATGTCTTTCGTTGGCTTTGTTTTAGGTAGGAATAAGGATAATAAAGAAAAAGCCTTTAATATGTTAAATTTAGCTGGATACAATATAGGATGTTTTACACTCCCATATGTGCAGAGTTTTATGGGAGCATATGCTGTTGGGATAACAAGTCTCTTCGATATAGGTAATTCGATTATGTGTACAGGAGGCACATATGCACTTGCATCAGGTGTTGTTGGGGAAGGAAACGACCAAAGCATTAGAGCATTTCTTAGAAAAATGTTCTCATCTGTACCTTTTGATACTTATATGCTTATGTTTATAGTGACAATTACAGGTATTAAGTTGCCACAGGTGGTATATACAATAACTTCAAATCTAAGTGCAGGAAATGCGTTTTTGTCCATGCTTATGATTGGAATGGTTTTTGAATGCAAATTCCACAAAGAGCAGTTAGTTAAAGTTGCATCTATTATAAGTATACGTTACTTGTTTGCAGCAATATTTGCAGTTATTATTTATTTTTGTGTACCATTTTCAATGGAAATTAAGCATGTACTAGTTATTTTGGTATTTGGTCCAGTTCCTGTTCTTGCACCAGTCTTTACGGCTAGATGTAAATGTGATGAAGGCTTAGCGGGGGTAGTAAATTCTTTATGTATACCTATAAGCATAGTCATAATAACTTTATTGTTGTTTATCATTAATTAGTATAATCGAAAAAGTAATATTTTGATAAATAGATTAAACCACTAGGCATAAAAAGCATGTGGTTTTTTTGTTATGTTAATAAATTATTTACTAATATAATATGTATGCTCTAATAATAAGTCTGCATTTAAAACTCTACATGCCAAAGTGTCCAATTAAATCTAATAGAAAGTAGAAAGATAATTGTGATATATATAGATAATATTTCTAAAATATTATATAATAATAATTATTATTTAAAATTTTAAGGAGGAGATGAAATTGAAAAAATTAATCTCATGGAATGTAAATGGGTTAAGAGCCTGCGTAAAAAAAGGCTTTTTAGAATATTTTAAGGAAATAGATGCTGATATATTTTGCATACAAGAAAGTAAACTTCAAGAAGGTCAAATAGATTTAGAACTAGATGGGTATGCAAGTTACTGGAATTATGCTGAAAAGAAAGGCTATTCAGGTACTGCTGTATTTACAAAAGAGGAGCCTTTGACCGTAAAAAGAGGTATTGGAATAGAAGAACATGATAACGAGGGAAGGGTACTTACTTTAGAGTATGGTAATTTTTACTTAGTAAATGTTTATACTCCTAATTCTAAGCAAGGATTAGAAAGACTTGATTATAGAATGGTATGGGAAGATGTGTTTAGAAAATATTTAAAAGAACTTGAGAAAAACAAACCTGTAATAATTTGTGGAGATTTAAATGTTGCACATAAGGAAATAGATCTAAAAAATCCTACATCTAATAGAAAAAATGCAGGATTTACAGATGAGGAAAGATCTAAGATAAGTGAACTATTAGAAGCAGGATTTATAGATACATATAGATATTTCTATCCTGACAAAGAAGGCATGTATTCATGGTGGTCATATAGATTTAATGCTAGAGCTAATAATGCTGGATGGAGAATAGATTATTTCTTGGTTTCAGAAAGTCTTAAGGATAAATTAGACGATGCAAAAATTCATATGGAAGTAACAGGATCAGATCATTGTCCGGTTGAGTTGACAATTAATCTATAATAAATAAAAAACAAAGCATAACAGCTATATTTGAGTAGTTGGTTATGCTTTGTTTTTTTACTCATTGTACAATAAATCTTTTTATGCCTATCCGAGCTGTAAAGCTGGAAATGAAAGATAGTTAATAGTTTTATATTAATCAATCTCCTCAAATAAAATTTATCTCATATTATTGATGTATTTATTTTAGATAAGTTTAAAGATAGTATATCATTTGAAAATTTAAAGTCCAACATTATAAAAACAGTTACATACCATTAGGAGGTTCATTATAATATAAACCATCTAAAGTTTTGTATAAAAAGGTCAAAATATGTTTTAAATAAATATAAAATAATTTAAAGAATTATAACTTGAAAGTATTGACTTTAATACATATAAGTATATAATAAATTTATGATAATAAGTTGCAACTTAAAAATAATGCATATGAAAAGGATTACCAGTGGCAAAATATCTATAAATTAACAAAAAGTCTAAATAAACTAAAAAAATATATACATAAAATAATTTAAAATAAATACAAGTTTATTGATATACTTTAAAATTAATTAAAATAAAGCGCGTATTTGTACAGGCTTTGCTTATAAAAGTTATTTTGATCACTGTTTTTAAGGACATATTTTTAACTAACAAAAATGAAATGGTGTTCACTAAATATATTAACTTCAAATAAAATAATGGGAGGTAAAAATATGAAAAGTGTAAAAATATTAAAAAAACTTGCGGCTATTGCTGCTATAACATCTATTGCTGCAACAATGTTAATCGGATGTGGTGGAAGTAGTTCAAGTACTAGCTCAAGTGGAGGAAAGGATTCAGCATCATCTGCTTCAGGAGATCAGTTAGAAATGTGGACATTTATTGAGATGCATAAAACGTTTTATGAAAAGATGTTAGAAAAATGGAATCAGAAAAATCCTGATAAGAAGTTAAATATTAATTTTACAGTTCTTCCTTATGATGATATGCATAATAAATTGCAATCTGCACTCTTGTCCGGACAAGGAGCTCCTGATGCGTGTGATATAGAAGTTGGCAAATTCCCTAATTTTCTTAAAGGAGACCCACAATTAGAGAATCTTGATGATGTTATCTCACCTTATAAAGATAAGTTGGTTAAATCTCGTATAGATCTTTACAGTAAAGATGGACATAATTACGGACTACCAACACATGTTGGAGCATGTGTTGCATACTACAATACTGAACTATTAGAAAAGGCAGGGATTGATTATAAATCGATAGTAACCTGGGATGATTTTAAAGCAGCAGGTGCTAAATATTATGCTGCAACTGGTAAAAACTTTGGGACAGCAGATACAAGTGCTCAATGGCAAGAAAGTCTTATGTTAGCAGAACAAAAATCAGATTTTACTGATGCTGAAGGTAAGCCACAATTAAACAGCCCTCAAATGGTTAAAGCGCTTACTACTTTAAGAGATTTACAAGATGCTCATGCAATAGCTACTATTCCAGGTGGACAACCTGATACAACAGATGCTGAAGGTGCAATAAATAATGGAGATTATGCAGTTGTAATAAAAGCTTTCTGGTATATGTCAAGATTCTTACAATACATGCCTGATCAAGCAGGTAAATGGGCAATTGCTCCAGCTCCAGTATTTGAAAAAGGTCAACCACGTTCTGTAGGTTTAGGTGGTACAGGTACAGCTGTAACTAAAACAGCTAAGAATAAAGAAAATCTTAAAGAATTCTTAGCATATGCAAAACTTTCAGATGAAGGTGAACAAGCAATATGGGAAGATTTAGGCTTCGATCCATGCAATACGGATTTATGGACTAAAAAAGATATTACTCATAATCCAGAAAATAAGTTTGTAAAATACTTTAAAACTAATCCTTTTGATACATTAAATGAAATCAAAGATGAAATACAATTAATTAAATCAAATGATGCTATTCCAAGTATAAACAACGTTTTAAATACAGTTACATTAAATAGCATATTTGAAGATAAGAAAGATATAAAACAAGCATTAGATGAAGCACAGCAACAAGTAGAAAATGAATTGAAATAATTAAAAAACATCCACACAGAGAAGCTTTTTATAAGCATATTCAGTTACAAAGATGGCTTCTCTGTATTATTTAAGCGTGGGAGGAGGAAGTTAAGAAATGGTAAAGAGATTTATATATAATAAAAAAGCAGCACCATATGTATTCATATTACCATTTATTCTTGTATTTTTACTTTTTTTCATATCTCCAATGGTAAATACGGTAATAATGAGCTTTGAGAATGTATTACCAGGATCAAGAAAATTTGTTGGGTTTGAAAATTATACAAAACTATTAGGGGATAAGGTTTTCTTAGTTGCGTTATGGAACAGCTTCAAATATATGATATGGACATTGATATTGCTTATTCCAATTCCAATGATACTTGCATGTATAATAGACAGCAAACTAATGGTTGGAAAAGAATTCTTTAAATCTGCATTATATTTACCGGCTTTAACATCTGTTGCTGTGGCAGGAATAATATTTAGATTTGCCTTTGGAGAACAAGCTACTTCGTTAATGAATCAGGTTGTTGCGTTATTTGGAATGGATCCATTTAAATGGCTAAAAAATGGAACTACAGGATTTATAGTATTGCTAGTATTGGCATGTTGGAGATGGACTGGTGTTAATATGTTATATTTCTTATCAGGACTTAAAAACATTCCTGCGGAATTATATGAATCAGCTGATATTGATGGAGCAAATACATGGCAAAAGTTTATATATGTAACAATACCTCAACTTAAACCGACAACAATTTATGTGCTTACTATATCTATTTACGCAGGTCTTGCAATGTTTATAGAAAGTTATATGGTGTTTAATGGTAATAACTCGCCTAATAATATAGGTCTTACAATTGTAGGATATTTATACAGACAAGGTATTGAAAAAAATGCAATGGGCTATGCATCTGCTGTAGGATTAGTATTGTTTATTATAGGAATGGCTATTAATTTAGTACAATTAAAACTAAATGGAACATTTAAGAAAGGAGATTAGTATGCAAAGTAATATTAGTTTGAATAATAAAAAAAATACACAAAAAAATGCAGTGAGTCATGTAAAAAATTTGCCAAAAAGAATATTAATTTTTATGCTTTTTGCAGTCATAGCTGTAATACTACTAATTCCCTTTTATACATTGTTTGTTTCTACGTTCAAGGATGGTGCATTAGTAATAGCAAATGGTATGGATGTATCAATAGATACTGCTAAAATGTCGTTTAAAAATTATATAATTCTATTCACAGAAAAAAATAGCTTATTTACATGGTTTTTTAATAGTTTATTCTTAACTATAGTACAAGTAGTCTGCCAATTATTTATCAGCGCATTTGTTGCATATGGTTTCGCAATGTACGATTTTAAGGGAAAGAATTTTCTATTTATATGTGTTTTATTCGTTATGATGGTACCTTTTGAAATTTTAATGTTACCTTTATATAACCAAATAAGTGATATGCATTTAACAAATACCTACATTGGAATTATTTTGCCGACTATAGCAAGTGCATCAACTATATTTTTCTTTAGGCAATACCTCTCAGGAATACCAAGAGACCTTGTTGAGGCAGGTAGAATAGATGGGGCATCGGAATATGGTATTTTCTTCAGATTAATTTTGCCGATTATGAAGCCATCTTTTGCGGCAATGGCGATATTAAATGCAATGTTTAGTTGGAATAACTTATTATGGCCAATGTTAGTGTTGAAAGATAGTGCAAAATTTACTTTACCAATAGGATTAAATACATTATTAACACCTTATGGAAACAACTATAATTTATTATTTGTAGGTTCTTTCATTTCAGTAATACCAGTGTTTATTTTATTTGCGTGCTTCCAAAAATATTTTGTTGAAGGTATGACAGCTGGAGCTGTAAAGGGTTAATATGATTTGATTTTCACTAAGGACTAGAAAGTCCAAACTAAATACTTAAGGAGATGAATTATAATGGCAAAAAAAGCAAAAATGGTAGTAGACAAAGACTTTAAAATATCCGAAATAGATAAAAGAATTTATGGTTCTTTCATTGAACATTTAGGAAGGGCAGTATATGGAGGGATTTATCAGCCAGGCCATATGTCAGCTGATGAAAATGGCTTCCGCACTGATGTAATGGAATTAGTAAAAGAATTAGATGTTCCTATTATAAGATACCCAGGTGGTAATTTTGTATCAAATTTCGTTTGGGAAGATAGTGTTGGACCAATAGCAGAAAGGCCAAAGAGACTAGAATTAGCTTGGAGAAGCTTAGAAACTAATGAAATTGGATTAAACGAATTCTCAAAGTGGACTAATGCTGTAGGATCTGAAGTAATGATGGCAATAAATCTTGGAACAAGAGGAATTGCAGATGCCTGCAATCTTTTAGAATATTGTAATCATACAAGTGGTACAAAATATAGTGATTTAAGAATAAAGCATGGTGTTAAGGAACCACATAAAATAAAAACATGGTGCTTAGGAAATGAAATGGATGGACCATGGCAGATAGGACATAAAACTTCTGAAGAATATGGAAGATTAGCTCTAGAAACAGGTAAAGCTATGAAATTAATAGATCCAGATATTGAATTAGTTTCATGCGGAAGTTCAAATACAGCCATGCCTACGTTCCCTGAATGGGAAGCATCAACTCTTGATCATACTTACGATGTGGTAGATTTTATATCGCTTCATCAATATTATGGTAATAGATTAAATGATACTGCAAACTTCTTAGCACAAAGTGATGATATGGAGCACTTTATTAAAACAGTTACTTCAACTTGTGATTATATAAAAGCAAAAAAACGTAGTAAAAAAACTATGTACTTAAGCTTCGATGAGTGGAATGTATGGTTCCATTCTAATAATGAAGATGATGATATAATGAAGAATCATCCATGGCAAAAGGCACCTGCACTTTTAGAAGATGTGTATAATTTTGAAGATGCACTTTTAGTTGGATTAATGTTAATTGTTTTAATGAAACATTCTGATAGAGTTAAAATGGCATGCTTAGCGCAATTGGTTAATGTTATCGCACCAATTATGACAGAAGAAAATGGACCAGCTTGGAAGCAGACTATATACTATCCATATTTGCATGCATCTAAATACGGTAGAGGAATTGCACTTCAACCAGTAGTTTCTTCACCAAAACATGATACTATAGATTTTACTTATGTAACAGATGTTGAATCGATAGCTGTATATAATGAAGAAAAGGAAGAAGTTACAATATTTGCAGTTAATCGTAATTTAGAGGAAGATATTGAATTAACTTGCGATGTAAGAAGTTTTGAAGAATTTAAAATCATTGAACATATTGTGTTAGAGCATGATAATATGAAAATAGTGAATTCTCCAACAGGTGAAGCTGTTACTCCAAAATCTGTAGATAGAAGTAATATGGTTGATGGAATTATAACTTCATCTTTAGGAAAAGCGTCTTGGAATGTAATTCGTTTAGGAAAGAATAAATAAAATAAGAAGTGATATTTATGCCTTATAAATATCACTTCTTATTTATTATAAAAACGAATCTAATTCAATATATTTTAATATATATTGAATTAGATTCGTTTTTATAATTCAAAAATATTGCAATAATTTTAGTTGCAATTGTGAATTGTGAAATGTGCATTGTGAATTGCAACATATATATAATTAGATACAATGAGCAACATCAAGATTCTTGAGTTAATGTATTATAAACAAGTCTTATGCTTATGCCTTGATTGTAATTGCCAAAGTTCTTTCCGAAAATAGTTAATCCGCCAACATGTTTTGTTTCTTCTGGAACAGCTAACTTTAAAAGAATATCACTTTTATAATTTAATTCTAAATCTTCTAGAGTGACATCTGAAATCTTTATTCCATCAATAAAAGTTCCGAAGGAATTTATGGTTAAAAGTTTTAATAATCCGTATTGATTCCAATGAGGATTCCACCAAGATGGAGTCAAAATACCTTTACTATCACCAAAATCTCCAGGACTGGTCCATCTACCAACATTGACATTATTTAAATAGAAATGTATATCAGATGGCCATATGCTGCATACTCCAGGGGCTTCTGAACTTATTTCCATAGATATTTGCAATTCAGAGAATACTTCACTTGGTTTTAAATAGTTAGGAATTCTATATTCTATACTTCCTTTAGTGAACCAAAGAATATCTGCATTAATTCTTTCAGGATCAGCAAAGTAATTTGGATTGTCTACTTCTCCTATAATACTATCCTTAGTTGCGATGCCGCATGTAGGAGCAATATCATAATTAGAATAGTGACCTATATTTAAATCTATATGATATGAATTTTCTACATCTTGTTTACCAATATCAATTACAAATTTATCCTCGTGAAGAGAACATATCTTTTGTAATCCATGCTTTCCAGTTAAATTAGTTGTTTTTATTAATCCGCACTCTTCTAATTTTTTTATATGCATAGTAACTGCACCATTAGTTAAATCAAGTTTCTCTGATAACTCATTCATATTTAATTGCTTGTACTGTGATAAAATCTCTAATATATTAATTCTTACATCCGAACTTAAAGCTTTGAAAAGTGGCAAACTTTCCTTTAGATTTGTAATGTGAATCATAATAATCTCCTCTGTGTTGTTAATATTCGTTGAATTGAAATTAATGTTGAAATATTAATTTCAGAAAAATTATACTTAAGTTATAGTTCGTTATAAAATTATCAAATAATAATATACTATGTTAAGATAATTATACCCTTTTATGAATTAGATGTGAATAATCATTTTAAATATTTTTAAAATAAAGTCACAATACAAGAAATTATTTTTTGTTTAAGTTCTTTCTAAAATATGCATTTTTATATTCAGTTGGCGTGACATCTTCAAATTTTTTAAAAAGTTTCATAAAATGCTTATCATCATTAAATCCAACCTGAAGAGCAATTTCTTTTATTGAGAAAGATGAATTTAATAGAAGTTGTTTAGAAGCGGAAATTCTTGTTTTATTGATGTATTTTAAAAGGGATATACCAGTATATTTTTTAAATGCCGAAGAAAGATAATCCTGATTGTAGTTAAATGTTTCGGCGATCTTATGCGCAGTTAAATTTGAGTTATAATTTATATTTATCCAGTTTGCAATTTCATTTATTTTGCAATTAGCATTAGATAATTTTTCGTTTTTATGAATTATATTATCCATGAAATCTTGAGAGATTTCCATTGCCAACAGGCTTAATGCATAATTTGTTAAATATTCTGAATAACTCTTTTTGTTTGATAGATCAAGTAGTTGACGAAAAATAAGGCTTGTTCTTGCAGCAGAAGAAATTGAACCATATTCAGGTAAAATATAAACATCTGAAGAGGCTTTTTTTAATTCATTATCGAGATTGAATATATAATCATTAATTTGTTCAGCGTTTAAAAGCTTATATTCAGCAGAAGTAATCCTAAAATGACACCAATAGTAAGAAAGATTCCCTTCAGATTTTTTATAACCGTAGTGGGTATGGAATGGAAATAATATAATAAACTTATTTGGAGTAAGTTCATATCTTTTATCATCTTGTGCAATGTATAGTGTTCCCTCACAACCAATTAGAATAACAAAAGTATCGAGGTTTCTTTTAGAATGTATAAAATTTTCATTATTTATTAATTTTCCACTAGAACAATGAGTAAGGGGATATTTATTATCAGACACAAAATAAAACATATAGGATTTCACCACCTATTATACTAAAATGAAAGTTGTTTCCATATAATAAATATACTATAGTTATATGTATAAAAGCTAGTCATATGCTTAAATAATAGCATTTGTATTTTAGAGGAATTAATAAAATAGTTTTTGATAATTATAATAAATTAACCACCATAAAAATAAATTTAGGAGGAATTAATAATGAACTCAAATACTTTTAGTAAACCTTTGCAAATAAATAATATAAATGTAAAAGATAATTTCTGGAAGAAAATGATGGAGCTAGCAAGAACTCATGTGATTCCTTATCAGTGGGAAGCATTGAATGATAGAATAGAAGGAGCGGAGCCAAGTTATTGTATGCAAAATTTTAAGATTGCAGCTGGGATGATGGAAGGTGAATTTAAAGGTTTTGTATTTCAAGATAGTGATTTTGCAAAATGGATAGAAGCGGTTGGATATTCTTTTATGTGGAATAAGGATGAAGGACTTGAAAAAATTGCAGATGGAGCAATTGATATTGTCTGTGCGGCACAGCAGCCAGATGGATACCTAGATACTTATTACATTATAAACGGATTAGATAAAAGATGGACAAACTTACGTGATAATCATGAATTGTATTGTTTAGGCCATTTGATTGAAGGGGCAGTAGCTTATTATGAGGCAACTGGAAAAGATAAGTTATTAAATGCAGTCGTAAAATATGTAGACTATGTGGATACCATATTTGGTCCAGAAGATGGCAAATTGCATGGATATCCAGGTCATGAAGTAATTGAATTGGCCTTAATTAAACTCTATAAAATAAAAAAAGATAAAAAATATCTAAATTTAGCAAAATATTTTATAGATGAAAGAGGCAGATCACCATTATATTTTGAAGAAGAAGGGAAAAAGTATGATAATAAGTTCTGGTGGGAAGATAGTTACTTCAAATATCAATATTATCAAGCAGGTAAACCAGTAAAAGAGCAGGAAGTTGCAGAGGGGCATGCTGTAAGAGCTGTATATTTATATTCAGGAATGGCTGATGTAGCAAGAGAAACAAATGATGATGAGCTGCTAGAAGCTTGCAAGCGCTTATGGAGTAATATGACTAAAAAGCAAATGTATATAACAGGTGGAATTGGATCATCACAATATGGAGAAGCATTTACTTATAATTATGATTTACCAAATGACACTATTTATGCTGAAACTTGTGCATCTATTGGATTAGTTTTTTTTGCAAGAAGAATGCTTGAAATTGAGCCTAAATCACAATATGCAGATATAATGGAGAAGGCCCTGTACAACGGAATTATAAGTGGAATGTCAATTGATGGAACTAAGTTTTTCTATGTAAATCCATTAGAGGTAGTTCCAGAGGCTTCTGAAAAAGATCATTTGAGAGCACATGTAAAAGTTGAGCGTCAAAAATGGTTTGGATGTGCATGCTGTCCGCCTAATCTAGCAAGGCTTTTGACCTCTATAGGAAGTTATGCATATACATTAAGAGATAATACAATATTTATGCATTTATACATGGGAGGAGAAATATCAGCTAATTTCTCTGGAAAGAGTGTAGCATTTGATATTAAAACAAACTATCCATGGGATGAGAGTATAGACATTAATTTAAATATGAAGGAAGAAGCTTATTTTGAATTTGCATTAAGAATTCCTGAATGGTGTAGAAATTATGAAATAAAAGTTAATGAAGAAAGGATGAATTTCAGTATAATCGATGGGTATGCGTATATAAATAGAAAATGGAAAGATGCTGATAAAATTAACATTTTATTTAAGATGCCTGTAGAAATAGTTAGAGCAAATATAAATGTAAGAGAAGACATGGGAAAAGTTGCTGTAATGAGAGGACCAGTTGTTTATTGCTTAGAGGAAGAAGACAATGGACCTGATCTGCACAGAGTTTATTTAAAGAGTAATCCTAAATTTACTTATGAATATGACAAAGATTTCTTAGGAGGCACAATAGTACTTGAAAGTGATGGACTAGTAGTTAAAGAGCAAGATTGTGATAAAGATAAGTTATATGTATATGACTATAAAATTGAATTTAATGAAAAGAAGTTAAAATGGATTCCATATTATTTATGGGCTAACAGAACACCAGGAGAAATGATAGTGTGGGTAAGAAGATGTATTTAGTTCAATAAAGCTTAAAATTAAGTAACTTGTACGCTGTTTATGCAGATGAATATAGTATATAATTTTAAATGAACCTAAAGCAAAAAGCATAAACGTAGGAGGTACTTAATTTTGAATGAAATTTTGACTAAAACAATAGAAGAAATGGCGGATATGGAATTTGACTGTAGCTGCGGCAAAAAACATAGAATAGACATAAAACATATCTATGTTGGAGAAAATGCATATAATAGAATTCTAGATGTCGCAAAAGAAATTTTACCTAAAGAAATCTTATTGGTCAGTGATAATAATACTTATAAAGCACTTGGCAAGTGTGTAGAAAATGAACTTACTGAATCAGGTTATAATATAAATAATATTATATTAGTTAGTGATGGAGATTTAATTCCAGATGAAAAAGCAATTGGAAGAGTATTGGTTGAAGTAAATAATGAAACAGAGCTTATAGTTGCTGTGGGATCTGGAAGTATTAATGATATATGTAGAATAATAAGTGCAAAAACTCATATTCCTTATGTTATAATGGGAACAGCTCCATCAATGGATGGATATGCATCAACAGTATCACCTCTAATTATTGATGGAGCAAAGGTAACATATCCAGGGACTAATCCATATGCTATTATAGCTGATTCAAATATTATGAAAGATGCTCCATTTGAGATGATATGCGCTGGATTTGGTGATATACTAGGAAAATATACAGCACTTTCTGATTGGAGATTATCTAATACGATTCATGACGAATATTTTTGTGATACAACAGAAAAGCTAGTAAGGAACGCCATGTATAAATGTTTTGAAAATATAGAAGGAGCTGTTAAGAGAGAGGTTAAAGCAATAGAATATATATCAGAAGCACTTATACTATCAGGAATAGCAATGACTCTTTCTGGAAATTCAAGACCAGCATCAGGAGCAGAACACCATCTTTCTCATTATTGGGAAATTGATAAGCTTTCAAGAAAATTAGAACATCCTTTGCATGGCAATTCAGTTGGAGTTGGTACAGTAATATCAGCATGGTTGTATAAAAAGCTTAATATTGAAGAAAGGTTTGGGATAGAGACTCCTGTGCCAGAAATAATAATTAAATTTATTAAATTCTATTGGAGCTAAGTCTAATCCAAAGACTTTAGGAATTGAGAAAGAATTATTTCATAGGAGTGTAATTCATGCTCTTGAAATCAGACCTAGATATACGATTCTGCAATATGCAAAAACTGAAAATATGTTAGAAGAATATGCAAATGAATTAACGAATTTATTTTACGGAGAATGATAATATGCTAAAAGATAAAAAATTATTTTTATTAGATATTGATGGTACAATAGCTTTAGATACAACATTAATCGATGGTACATTAGAATTTATGGATTATGTTTTAAGTATAGGCGGTAAATATATATTTATAACAAATAATTCAACAAAAAGTATAGAAGATTATATTATGAGGTTTGATGACTTTGGAATTAAAGTTGATAAAACAAGTTTTGTAACATCATCTTATGCAACCGCAATATATCTAAAAGAAGTATATAAAGATAAAAAAATATTTGTTCTTGGAACAAAATCATTTATTAAAGAACTAAAAAGATTTGAGCTTAATATTACAGAAGATAAAGATGAAGATATTGTTTGTGCAGTAGTAGGCTTTGACAATGAATTAAATTATAAAAAGATAGAGGATATATGTGAATTACTATCAACAAGAGATATTGATTATATAGCTACTAATCCAGATCTTGTTTGTCCGACTAGCTTTGGTTTTGTACCAGACTGTGGATCAATATGTGAAATGATTGAAAATGCAGTTAAAAGACAACCTTTATACATTGGAAAGCCTAATAAAACGATAGTGGAAATGTGTCTAGAACAAACTGGATTTACAAAAGAGCAAACTTTAGTTATAGGAGATAGATTGTATACAGACATTGCCTGCGGTATTAATGGTGGTGTTGATACAGCTGTAGTATTCACTGGAGAAGCAACAAAGGAAGATTTGAAAGATACAGAATTTAGACCAACATATAGCTTTAGTACAATCAAAGAGTTATATGAAAAGTTAGCTTTTTAATATACTTTTAGTAAAGCAAGGATTACAAGCTGTTAAGAATGAAATTCAAATTTTGTTTTTAGCAGCTTTTTTATACTGTAGATAATAACATTCCATGATAGTTTTGGACTTATTATTTATTTTATGTGCTTAATTAATTATATACAATTTGTTTATAATAATTATTAGAAGAATATAATTTTCATATCGCTAAGATAATGATTTTGATATAATATTTTTATAACATAACTAGATAGGAGGAGATTATAGGATATGAATTTAGAATATATTATGAATAAGTTGAAAGATGAGAAACCATATATTAATGGCTGGAAAAGAATGAGAAGGTCAGCTATAATTATTCCACTAGTTGAGATTAATAATGAAGTACATGTATTATTTGAAGTTAGGTCTAAAAAATTAAGGAGCCAGCCAGGAGATATATGCTTTCCAGGTGGGAAAATAGATGGAAATGAATCTCCTAAGGAAGCTGCACTTAGAGAAATATCCGAAGAACTTGGCGTAAAAAGTATTAATATAGTAAATGAATTAGATACTATAGTAAGATATGATGGAATAATAATCCATCCGTATGTAGGAATTATTAAAGATCTTGATGAAATAAAGATAAGTGAAGATGAGGTTGATCATGTGTTTTATGTACCGTTATCCTATCTTTTAGATAATAAGCCTCGTGTATATAATAATAAAATAAATATTGAGAGAGATAAAGAATTTCCATATGATTTAATTGTTAATAGGGAAAACTATAAATTTAGAGAAGCTAATTATAGATCTTTATTTTATAAATATGAAACTTATAATATATGGGGAATCACAGCTGAGATGCTGCAAGATTTTTTAGAGAATTTGTAGCCAACTATAAAAAATGAAGCATTTCTATCAAACTCATAACAATTCCCATAAAAATTAGTTTTTTTACTCTAAACATTGCAGGAATAGCTATATTGCTTGGGAGTATGTATAAACAGGAATTAACGAAAGAAGTCTAGAGCTGAGAGTAAATCTTGGCTCTTTTTTCATACCTAAAAATAGAGTTAGAGGATAAGTAAGATTGGATTAAGTAGTAATCTACAGACAAATACATTAATGGATTATGGAGAATGATAGGGCTTTAAGATGATAATTAAAAATTATATTATTGTACAGCATTAATATGATGGTTGGGAGTAAGGAGAAAAATTAAATATAAATATAATGAAAGAAACAAGTATTATTAGATAGTGATAAATTTATTTATATTTAATGAAAATAATTGTAAGGAAATGATATAATTTACATAAAGTGAAACGAAATTATAATTTGTATGATAGGTTGGATTAACAATTTGCTGGTAAATGAAATTCTCTGATACCACGATTTAAATTATAACAATATATGTGTAATATTTAAGTCAAAAGAATCAAAGCTATTTTACAGTAATATTTATGAGTCGTGAATATTGAAAAATGTGTAGTGGGAAAAATATTATATAAATAATATTAAAGAAAAAACAAATTTATACAGGAAGAGAATTTAAAGTAAGAATATAATTATAAAATTTTTGGAGGTAAGTATGGATCAAAAAAGAGTTGCAGGAGAAAAATCAACAGAATATATAAAAGATGGAATGATATTAGGGTTGGGAACAGGCTCTACAGCTTATTATATGATTAAAAAAGTTGGAGAATTGATTAAAAATGGAATGAAGATAAAAGCTGTAGCAACATCAAAAAGTACTGAGAGTTTAGCAAGAGAACTTAAGATTACTTTATTATCAATTGATGAAGTTGATAGGATTGATTTAGCAATTGATGGCGTAGACGAAATAGATAATGAATTTAATGCTATTAAAGGTGGTGGAGGAGCCTTATTTAGAGAAAAAATTGTGGCTAGTTTAGCTAATGAAGTTATATGGATTATGGATGAAAGTAAATTAGTTGATGGCATTGGAGAATTTCCTTTACCAGTTGAAATATTACCATATGGATACAAACATGTAATTAAAGAATTACAGGATTATTCATTAAATCCCAAAATAAGAATGAAGGAAGAAGAGATTTTTGTAACTGATAATGGTAACTATATAGTTGATTTGCATATAGGAAAGCCAATGAACATTAGTGATGTTTTTAATAAAGTTAATAGAATAACTGGAGTGTTAGAAACAGGATTATTTATTAATATGTGTGATCGTATTATCATTGGGACAAATAGCGGCGCCAAGATTATAAATAATATCAAGAGCCAAAATGTAAAGGTGGATTAATCCACATAAAGACTATTTCATTTTAGAATGTACGGAGGGGGATGATGACATGATAAGGGAAATAATAAATGAAGATTTTAATGGATTAATGCAATTATATATGCAACTTCATGGTGATTCTATGCCAGAGAAAACACCTGAAATAATGGAAGTATGGAATAGAATTTTGGAAGATAAAGAACATCATATTATTATTGCAGAGGAAGAAGGAAAGATAGTGTCTTCGTGTGTTTGTGTCATAATACCAAATTTGACACACAATCAACGACCATATGCATTTATTGAAAATGTAGTGACTGATAAACATTATAGAAATAAAGGATTAGCAACAGCTTGCTTGAACTACGCAAAAGAAATAGCGCTTAAAGAGAAGTGTTATAAATTAATGTTATTAACTGGCTCTAAAAAAGATAGTACGCTAAACTTCTATGAACAAGCAGGATATAATCAAAATGATAAGACCGCTTTTATACAGTGGATATAATATAAATTGCAATTTATCTGAGAAGGAGAAAAGAGATGGTTTATTTGAATTATTTTACATTCCCTAATGAGGATATGGAATTTAACTTTTTCATGGGGGTAAAAAGAACCTGTTATGACTCGTTTTATCCGTTTAAGGTATTGTCACAACATGGTCTTAGAAGAATTGATTTTGAACCAGTTACTATTCTATATGGAGGAAATGGTTCTGGAAAATCAACAGCGTTAAATATTATAGCAGAAAAAATAGGAGTAAGCCGTGATTCTATCTATAATAAATCTAATTTTTTTCCTGACTATGTCAATATGTGTGATATATATGTTGAAACAGATATTCCTGAAAATAGCAGGATTATTACTAGTGATGATGTATTTGATTATATCCTAAATATTCGTAGTATAAATGAAGGAATTGACATAAAGAGAGAAAAGCTTTTTGAAGAATATTTGGAGTCTAAATATTCTCGCTTCCAAATGAAGTCGATGGCAGATTATGAACAATTAAAAAAAGTAAATACTGCTAGGAGTAAAACACAATCAAAATTTGTGAGAAATAGATTAATGGATAATTTCAGAGAATATTCAAATGGAGAAAGTGCATTTATATATTTTACTGAAAAAATTGATGAGAATGGACTGTATATATTGGATGAACCTGAAAATAGTCTTTCGCCAAAACGTCAAATGGAATTAATGAATTTTATTGAGGACTCTGCACGGTTTTTAAGATGCCAGTTTATTATATCAACGCACTCACCATTTATACTTGCTATGAAAGGCGCGAAAATATATGATCTAGATGAAAATCCTGTTGATGTAAAACGGTGGACAGAATTGGAGAATGTGCGTACATATTATGACTTTTTCAAAATGCATGAAAAAGAGTTTAAATAATAAAAGATGGGAGTATTAGAGTGAATAAGGAATTTTTAGAATCTGAAAGATTATTTTTGAAGCCTTTATCTTTTGAGGAATTACAATGTATAATTAATAATCAACTTAATAATATTGAAGCTAAAATCGAATTAGAAGCACTATTAGATTCTGTTAAATTAGCAATATCAAAAAAACTAATTAAAATGAAAAACATTGATGAAGATATCCATGAATGGTACACATACTGGCTAATTATTAATAAGGAAAATCAAAAAGGAATAGGATTTATTGGATTTAAAGGATTACCTGATGCAAATGGTTATTTAGAAGTTGGATATAGCATCTCATCTAATTATAGAAGAAAGAGATTTATGACAGAGGCTTTAGAAACATTAATAAGATGGGCGGGTAAATTTCAAATGGGTAAAGGTATAACAGCCAGAGCTTTGAAAACGAATTTTGGTTCCATTAAAGTATTAAATAATTGTAATTTTAAATTATTCAGCTCTACGGAGCAAGAGATTATTTATATTAATAAGCTTAGATAAATTAACTTATATGTATTTAACAATGTTTAGGATCAAAAAAATATAAAAACTAGAATTTTTGTATTGCTATAAAACCTTGAAATAACGAGTATTTATATAATTTATTCTTAAGAAGGACAGATACATATGAATTTTGAAACAAGATAATTCAACAAAAATAGCCATGGTAATATTGTTGCTAATATGTTTATGAACATGATTCATTGCTTAGTTTTAGGAGAAATTAAAAATATAAGGAGAATTTAATTTATGAATAACGATGTCTACAAAGAGTGTCCTAAATATAAAAATAAATTAATTACATTAAGAAAAACAAGCGAGGATGATTTAGAAGAGTTGCTCAAATGTTATTCAGATGAAAAAGCAGTGCCATTATTTAATTCTGACAATTGTCATGGAGATAATTTTAATTATGAAACAATTGAAAAAATGAGACAAGCAATTGAGTTTTGGGAATATTCATATGAAAATAGGCAATTCGTAAGATGGACAGTAATTTTAAATGATACTAATGAAAAAATTGGAACTATAGAAATGTTTCACAGGTTAGCAGAAGATGAATTTAATCACTATGGTATTTTAAGAATAGATCTGAAAAGTGAGTATGAAATCCAGAATATAATAAAAAATATATTAGCTATCACAAATGAATTCTTTTATGGCGCTTTTGATGTTAAGCATATATTAACGAAAGCAGTTCCAATGACAACTGAACGTATAAATGCATTAATGGAGATGGGCTATAAGTCGATTAACAAAAAATTTATTATATATGATGATTATTACTGTAGATAAATTTAATATTAAAAACAATATAAAAAATAATATAAAACTTATTTTTTTAGAACATAGGCATAATTAAAAGAATAAGAAGTCCATCTGCCAGGCCTATTTTCCACCATGCTGCGTCAGCAAATTACCCTAATAGACATGCTATGAGATCAATTTGCTTCCTTGCCTGATGAGAAATAATCATAGCATTTTGGACTTGCTATTTTCTTTAATATGCCTTAAAATTATAAAAATTCTAAGCTCTTAATCAATTATAAAATTAATTATTGAAAATCTCCTTTGCAACCGCTACAGCATTTAATACCTTTGGAAAGCCGACATATGGAATACATTGTAAGAATACTTCTATTATTTCCTCTTTAGATATCCCAACGTTTAGTGCTCCATTAATATGAACCTTTAATTGGTTTTCACATCCTCCTAGTGTAGTAAGAGCAGATAAAGTAACAAGCTCCCTTTGTTTTAAATCAAATGTTGGCCTTGTATAAATATCTCCAAAAGCAAATTCAATGATGTATTTTCCGAGGTCTGGAGCTATATCCTTAAGTGATTCTATTACAGCTGTTCCAGCATTTCCATCAACCTCATTGAGTTTATTTAGTCCTTTTTCATATCTATTTTCCATAATTGTAATACCTCCTATTTTTTGATAATATTATCGTATATGCTGGAGTTAACTCCATGTCAAGAGGTAGGTGATTATTTTGAATTATTATATAGGAGAGTTTTCTGAAAAAATTGGTTTGAGCATTGATACTTTAAGATATTATGAAAAGCTTGGTCTGATTTATCCTGAAAGAGATGAAGCTAATAAAAGGGTATATTCTGAAAAAGATATTGAGTGGCTAAAATTTATAATCCGATTAAAGGAAATAAATATGCCAATTAAGCAGATACAATACTATTCTAAATTGAGATATGATGGCGATGGTACAATTAAGGAAAGATTAGAATTACTTGAAGAACAAATGGACAGGTTAAATATTGAAAAAAGAAAAATTGAAGAAAATATAATACACTTGGATAAAAAGATTAGTATTTATAAGAAAATGATAGATAAAAAATAACTAATGTCTGTTAATCTAATTTTTATTAAATAATATATGGGAGGATTGAAATGAGCAATATGCAAGTAATTATATGGTTTTTTCCTATAGTATTTATTATCCATGATTTTGAAGAAATAATTTTTATACAATCATGGATAAGTAAAAATAGGTATTATTTATCTGAAAAGTTTCCAAAGTTATCAAAAAAGTTATTGCCTCATTTCGATAATATTACAACAGCATCTTTTGCTTTTGGGGTAGATGAAGAATTTATTACTTTATTGTTGAGGTAGATAAACTTAATCTGTAAGTACCATATTCCATGATTTTATCAAGTAATAAATTAATTTCATCCATATTAGAGCATATGACTTTAAGCAAATAGCAGCCATCTCCACTAATCCTATGTGCCTCAGTTATAATTGTATTTTCTTTAATAAATTTTGTTAATTTATCATGTTGTATGGTTTTCATGAAAATAGTAATAAATGCAGTAATGTTTTTGCCTAGCAGAGAATTATTAATGCATACAGTATACTGTGTTATTATACCTAAATCCTGAAGTCGTATAATTCTATTGGATACTCCTTGAGGGGGTAGATGTACATGCTCACCAATTTCCTTAAGTGGTATTTTTGAATTAATCAATAGCATGTCTAAAATCTTCAAGTCTATTTCATCAAACATAGAGCATAAAATCCTTTCGTTTTTAAAGAGAAACTAATGAATCTCTTTCACATTTCAACCTTAATTTAAGATACTATTAGTATAACAAATATAAGTAAATCAGCAAATATAAAGGTGGAATGAAAATGAAAAAGGCATTACTAGTAATTGATGTGCAAAATGAATATTTTACAGGTAAACTAAAAGTAACTTATCCTAATAATAGCTTTGATAATATATTGAAGGTAATGGATTATGCAAAAGAGAATAATATGATTGTTATAATTGTACAGCATACAGCAATTTCTGGAGACACATTTATTAAGAATTCAAATGGATGGGAACTACACCCAATGATTCTCGAGAAATCTTACGACTATCTTATTGAGAAAACTAAGCCAAGCAGTTTTTATGAAACAAATTTAGAAGAAATATTAAAAAAAGAAAATATAACTGAGATAGTTATTTCAGGATATATGACTCAAATGTGCTGTGACACGACAGCAAGGGAAGCTTTCCATAGAGGCTACCACGTTGACTTCTTGTCAGATGCTACAGGAACTATAGATGTAAATAATGAAGTGGGTTCTATAAGTAGTAAAGATCTTCATAAAGCTACTTTAATTGCTCAAAGTTTAAAATTTAGTAATGTAATAAGTACTATGGAATGGATAAAATCATCTAACATTTAATTTTGCATAGTACTTATATTATAAATAGAATATGAATTATATCTATAAATGATGCTAGGGTTAAAAGTTGCTTTCTTTGTTACTTCTAACCCTATTATTTTTCTAGCTAGAAAAGTATAAATGTTTAGCCTTCAAAAATGTTTATAGATCTGAGAAGTATAGAGTGGTCAAAGTTCAGCTAATTAAGCATTCACAGCTATTTTATTCTCTTTAGTTTAAGGAGCTTATATTATCTACACAAAATTACAAATATGAAAAGTGAGCAATAAAAGATTTTAAAATTTACTAAAGAAACCATTTTATAATTTTAATAAACGTTTATTTATGATATTGTTATTTTATCTCTTATGAAAAGCTATACAAAAATATATTGACTTAGAAAAAGAACAAATATAGAATAACATTATTAAAGGACATTTAAAAAGTGGTTTTATAATTCTATATATTTCATCAATTTTATTAAAAAGGAGATTTTGTTAATGAAATACTTAAAGGGCGTTTTGGTCATTATACTTATTGCTCTTTTTTTAGGGAGCAATTTATATTTTATTAACTTGTTGAGGGACAAGAAAGTAGAAAAAGAACCGATAAAACCTAAAATAGTGTTGATTTCACATATAAAGACTAATCCATATTGGCTTGATATAAAGGCTGGCGCGGAAAGAGCGGCTAAAGAAAGAGGTGCAGTGGTTGAATTTTTAGGACCTACAACTGCAAGCACTGAAGATGGGCTAAAACTTTTTGATATGGCTACATCAGCTAAGGTGAGTGGCATAATAACATATGTTCAAGAAGAAGGACAATATAAAAAGAAAATCAATAGCGCAATGGAAAAGGGTATTCCAGTAGTCACAATAGATTCAGATGAAGAAGATAGCAATAGAATAGCATATGTTGGCACAGATAATGTTTTGGCTGGACAAGTTGCCGGGAAGGAAATGGTCAAGCAAATAGGAACGGCTGGAAATGTAGCAATAGTAATGGGAGGAAAAAACGTAAAGAATCAGAAAGAAAGGGTAGAAGGCTTTACAGAATATATAAAATCGAATTCGAACTTGAAAATTGTAGATACAGATTCATCGGATGCAATGCTTCTTGAGGCAGAAATTATAACAAGAAAAATATTAAATAGAAATGATAACGTAAATGCTTTATTTTGTACCTCGGCTCTTGACGGGATAGGCGCTGCAAGAGCAGTAAAAGATTTAAATTATAAAGATAGGGTAAAAATTATATGTTTTGATGATTTGGATGATACTTTAAGCAATATTAGAAATGGATTAGTTTCAGCAACAATAGTGCAGAAAAGTAATGAAATGGGTTATAGGGCAGTTAATATTATTATGGACAAAATTGAAGGGAAATCAAATAAGTTTTCAAAATCACTAATCGATGTAAATGTAATTAATAAGAGTAATGTAGATAGCTATAAGCGAGGAGATGATAAAGTTGAAAACTAAAAGCTTAAATAGTAAATTTATAATGTTTGTTATATGCTTAATTATTCCTATATGTATATGCAATATTATATCCCTGGCGATGAGCAAAAAAATTGAGGACGGGTATGTTAATATGCTTAACAATATGCTCATTACTAATGAAATTAAGCAGCATGTTGACAGCTCTTTAGATAATTTTAATCAATATATATTGAATGGAACTCCAAGTAAGAAAGAAAGCTATAATAATGAGGTGATTCTTGCAAAACAAAAAATTGGCAGGCTTAAGAAAAATTCTGATGATGTAAATCAATATATTTTAAGAGATCTAGATAATACTTTAGATTCTTATATAGAAAGTTCTAAAAATACAATATCTGCTTATGAAAATAAGGAGGGATACATTTTTTACTATGATGATTTTGTAGCGGCCAAGAATATTGCATCATATTGTGATGCATATGCATCGACTTTAATGCAAAATTTCCTAGAGGCTAATAGCATAGCATATAAAGAACTAAATAGAAATAGCAGCGTAATATATATAGGACTAGCTACATATCTTATATTAATTTTAGCTTTATGTGTAGTTTATGCATTAACATTTATAAGGCATATATCTGAGGGCTTAAAGGGTATGGTTGAAATATCAAACAAAGTATCAAAAGGTCAATTTGAATATTATGAAGGTAACAAAACTGACATTTATGAGTTAGATATTCTAACAAAAACATTTAATACTATGATTACAGATATAAAAAATCTTATTAGCTCGCTTAATGGGAAGATCGTATTAGAAAAAAAATTAAAAGAGGAGGAGATGAAAAATCTAAAATATGAAAATGCTTTAAAAGAATTTGATTTAAAGGTATTACAGTCTCAAATAAACCCACATTTCTTATTTAATACCCTAAATTGTATAAACGCAACAGCAATAATGGAAAATGCGATAACTACAAGTAAATTAATTAAATCAGTATCTAATATTTTAAGATATTCTTTAAGAAGTATGAGTACAAATGCACTATTGGAAGATGAAATAAATATTGTAAAGGATTATATTTATATTCAGGAATGCAGGTTTGATGATAGGGTAAAATTTAATCTGAGTACAAATATGGATATGAAAAAAGTTAAAGTTCCCGGAATGACAATACAACCATTAGTAGAAAATGCATTTATACATGGGATTGAAGGGAAAGAAGATGGTGGATATATAAATATATATATTGATGAGGAAAATGGTGAGTGTAATGTTTTAATTGAAGATAATGGTGTTGGAATTTCTAAAGAAGTTTTGGATAAGATTAATAATTATAATTACGATGCAAAACATACAGGGCATACAACAGGCCTTGGAATAAATATAGTAGAAAAGAGGCTTAGATATTTGAGCAAATTTCATATTTGCTAAATAGCTAATTTTCTAGTTTTAAGTTATTTAAAAAAGGAAAATCACCCCAAGTGT
>NZ_JBJIAB010000019.1:0-99541 GCF_045310795.1 Candidatus Clostridium helianthi | reverse complement strand
ACAGGAAAGTTAAGGTCTATAGCGCCGATGGTACTGCATGGGAGACTGTGTGGCAGAGTAGGACGTTGCGAGGTAAGTATAAAAGATAGCTGTAATAGCTATCTTTTTTTGTCTTATTAAATATACTAATTAAATTGGACGTTATGTTATAAAAGAATGCATGGGCTGGCATGTATTGCTTTAATTTAGTTTTTATATTGTCTCTAGAATAAGAGGGAAGAAAGCCACTTATAAGAAATAATAATATTAAGTTGAGTTTTATATGTTACTTATTTACATATATAGAATATATATTATCAATTTAATTTTCTTGTAACATATGAAGTAATATGTTAAAATAGTGTCAAATAATTAGGTGTAAAAGTTTTATTATTGAAATTTATCAAAAATATTCTGATAATAATATTAAAATAATAATATTATTGTACGATAATTAAATAATAAAGACTAAATAAAGATTCAAAAAATAAGATATATTTAAAAGGGATATGAGAGGAGAATATTTAATGGAGGCAGGTTGTAATTCATCTGAAGGAGAATCTATCTTAAATAATTGGATGAAGGAAAAGTGTGATGATATGGAGTTGGTAGTAGTGAATGATATTCCTATTTTAGTGGAGGATTGTTTATCTATACTAACAGGTACTGTTGCTAAAGTTAAAAGCTCAACTGATAAGTTAATTGTCACAACTATAGATAATACTAATTATGTTTTAGAATCATTCACAGAGATGAATGTTACAAGTTAAACGTATTTCGAAAATCCATATTAACATGCTGGAACTCGATTGTATACAGAAGAAGATAGTTCTTTGCGAGAATATAAGAGTGATATTTGGATTCCTATGATATCAAAGGGGAAAAATTAGTAATAAAGTATTTAAAATTAAATATAATTGGCTTATTATTGCCGATATTTAACATAAAAGCAGGTGGTTTTAATCAAATTACCTGTTTTTATTTTGCAATAAAATGAGGTGACTCTCTTTTTCACATATTAGAGAGTGGTGACGAGGGTGAAAGTATCAATAAAGTGCGATAGAAAAAATTTTAATAGTCATAGAAAATTTAATGTATTCTGATGAAAAAAATTAACAAGCTACTTTGAAGTTTATGAAATTATTTTGATAGTAAGTATTTATATGAATAATATGTATATAAACCCTATATAAGGAATACAATCCTTGCATGTTATGAATTGTATGGCATATGGCACTATGATATAATTATGTTAAAAGATGAAGGAAACACTATAAGAAATTATTGAATGCAAAATTATGTGGGCTAAATTTATATAATATGTATGACAGTTACTGAATAAAGCAAGATAAAGTAATATTCTGTGGCTATTCGTTTGAATAGTTTTTTGTTATATAGAATTACAATAAAATTAATCAAATCTGTTTATCAGTACAGTTCCTTAGAAGTACAGATAAAAAGTTACTTTGATTTATAGGAGGAGGGAAGAAGGACTAAAAGAGTGTTGATAAGCTTAATTAAGCACATTTACGAAAGATAAATTTAAGGAGGGGTATACAAATGAAAAAAATTATTTCAGCAGTTACTTTTTTATTAGTTGCATTTGGATTTACAGCAAATGTTAATGCAGCGGTAGTAACATCAGTCTCAACATCAAATGAGCGAGTAATCGTCGTATTTAAAAATAAAGCTGATAAAAATGTAGTTTCAAAAGCTAGAGGTAATGTAAGACGAGAATACAAAAATGCAAACGTTCTATCAGCATCTGTTCCTACTACAGCTATTAAGGATTTGAAAGATGATCCCAATGTATTAGCCGTAGAACAAGATATAATAGTTAAAACAAATTCTCAAACAGTAGACTGGGGAGTGAATAAAATCCAAGCTCAGACAGCATGGTCTTCAAGTTATACTGGAAAAGGAGTAAAAATAGGAATCGTTGATACTGGAATAGCTAACCATGAGGATCTATCAGTGGCAGGTGGTGCAGCTTTCACATCTTATACAACATCATACCTAGATGATAATGGGCACGGAACTCATGTTGCAGGTATAATAGGAGCAAAAAACAATGGTTATGGAATTGTTGGAGTTGCTAATGAGGCAAGCCTTTATGCTATAAAAGTATTAGGAAATGATGGGGCAGGATACCTTTCTGATATAATCGCAGGGATAGATTGGTGTATTACAAATAAAATGGACATTATTAACTTAAGTCTTGGTAGTTCAGTACCATCAACTGCATTGCAGCAGGAAGTGGACAAGGCTTATAATCAAGGCATTTTAGTTGTTGCGGCAGCAGGAAATGATGGTACATCAGATGGAGCAACGGATGCAGTAGATTATCCAGCAAAATATAGTTCGGTTATAGCAGTAGCGGCAATTGATTCTAATAATAAAAGACCTTCTTTTTCTTCCACAGGAAATACTGTTGAAGTAGCGGCACCAGGGGTTAATGTTCTTAGTACATATTTAAATAATAAATATGTATCTATGAGCGGTACTTCAATGGCAGCACCTTTTGTTACAGGAGATTTAGCATTATTAAAGCAGGCTAACCCAGGGCTTTCTCCAAATCAATTACGTGCAAAACTTAATGAAAATGTTATTGATTTAGGAACAAGCGGAAAAGATAGTTGGTACGGTTATGGGCTAATACAAGCACCTAAAGGACAAACATCAACGGTGACACAGCCAGCTTCAACAATAGCAACTAATACGCAACCTGTTGCTAGTCAGCCTGTGACAACACAACCTTCAAAATTAGAGACAAGAACGGTTGTGTCTACAAATAAAACTTATTACTTAGCAGGTGATATAATATATATTAAATCTAAGGTTACAGATACTTCTGGCAAAGCAATTCAAGGAGCCACCCTTAAATTTAGTATTACTTCGCCCAAAGGGGTTGTGACAGTATATAAAGGAATGACAGATAGATATGGAGAGGTTTTTTTCGGTATTTTGACATATAGAATTACAGGAAAAGGTACTTATAAAGTTCTGGCTGAGACTACATATAGTAGTTATATAACAAGTTCGTCTAATACTGCATTTCAAATTTATTAAAAGTAGTTAATATAGTAGAATTTAGTGAAATACATTACCTACCACTATTTTATGGGAGGTAATGTATTTTTTGATTAGAGGCATTACTAAAGCAAGGAGTAATTCGCAATAAAAAAGATTAAACACAGAAATTTATTGCTAGAGAAATAAATATAGATGATACGTTATGTCTAATGCAAAAAGTCTATATTTATTTTTGTATTCTAATACGAGGAAAATATAAATTTGATAAATATCTGGGATAGCCCTGAGAAGAGATAGCAGATTTGGTTCTATGACAGAGCTTACACAAAAAATATATGTAAAGGTAATTTATTTAGTAATATGTAAATAAATTACCTTGGAATTTGTTGGGCTAATTACTATAATTGATAAAAAATGTCTGTTTTATAGGAGGTATTTGATTAATATTGTCGAATATTAATTAAAGTATTAATCTAATATTTTAGAAATATATAATAATTTAGGAGGAAAAACATGAATATTAAAAGGAAGTTGACGTTAACACTTCTTCTTGCGAGTTCTGTGCCTTTAATAATATTCACAATCATTAATTTGTTTTTTTCACAAAAGATTGCGATAGAAAATGCACTATCTGATAATTTTAAAAGAGCACAAATTGTGGATGAAAAGATAAATGGTCTAATTGAGAGGAATATGTATGGGATAAAGAGCATGGCGAGAAATCCTATTATTAGTTCCTATGATGCAGAAAAATCTAAACCAATTTTAGTTGAGAGTTCAAAAGTATATCCAGATTTATCATTTACGGCTGTTACTAAATTAGATGGAGTTCAGTTTGTAAGAAGTGATGACTCTAAATCATCGGATATATCAGATCGTAATTTTTATAAATCAGCACTTAAAGGACAGGATGAGGTTGTATCTGAAGTGCTTGTAAGTAGAGATAATGGAAGTCTAATAACAGTTTTAGCGACGCCTATTAGAGATAAAGAGGGTGGAACTGTAACGGGAATTTTACAGGGAAACATTGAACTTCCAGTGCTAAATTCTTTTGTTAAAGAGCTTTCACAGGATAATGCAACTGTTTATATCGTAGATTCAGACGGCAAATTACTAGCTCATCCTACTAAGACGTTAGATAAGCCAGAAGATCGTACAGATTTAAATGATTTCAACTTTATTAAGAAAGGTGTAGGTGGAGAGAGTGGTTCCGAAGAAGTAGTTAAAGATGGGAAAAGTATGCTTGTAAGCTATGTTCAAGATAAAAAGACGGGATGGGTTATTTGTGCTGAAATTCCTAAAAGTATTACTGTTGAAAAGAGCATACATTCTTTAATTAACACTAGTTTAATAGGAATAGTTATATTGTTTATTACATGTGGAGGAGTTTTTGTTCTAGTTGGTTATGCAACTAAACCATTGCATATACTTTTAAATGCAGCAAATAAGATTTCAGATGGAGATTTAACAGTTAATAATATAAACATAAAATCCAACGATGAGATAGGTAATTTAGGAAGAGCATTTGAAAAAATGGCTGTTAACTTACGAGAGGTAATAAATAATATTAAAGAGCATTCAGAGAGAGTTTCATCAGCATCTAGTGAGATGACAGATGTTTGCGAGCAGCAGTCAAAAGTTGCTACAAATTCTGCAGAAAATGTTAATGAAATTGCGGAAGGTTCTATGTTAGTAAGTTCTAAGATAGATAAGATAAATTCTAATATGAATATTTTAGATAAAGCAATAAAAGATATAAATGAAAAATCAGATGATGTTTCTTCAGCAGTGCAAACTGCGTCTAGCTATTCTGAGAAAGGAAGCGAGGCACTACATAAAGTTAACTCAAGTATGGTTAATATTCAAGGATCAGTTAATGATACATCTAAGGTTATAGATAAGCTAGGAGAACATTCACAAGCAATAGGAAAAATTACAGAAGTAATAAAGGGCATCTCAGAACAAACAAATCTGTTGGCTTTGAATGCAGCAATAGAAGCAGCACGTGCTGGAGAGCAAGGAAAAGGGTTTGCAGTTGTTGCCGATGAGGTTCGAAAATTAGCAGAACAATCTGGAGAAGCTGCGGGGCAGGTTAGTGCTCTTATAAATGGTATACAAAAAGAAACTGAAAATGTAGCTGTAGTTATGAATAAAGGAATAAATGAAGTTAATGATGGAACTAAAGTAGTAAATGAAGCTAATAGCTATTTTCAATTAATATTTAAATCTATACAAGAAGTTGCATCTAATATGCAGGAAGTAAGTAATGCTATAGATAATATGAATAAAACTGAAAAGGAAGTATTTATTAACATAAGTGATATTACACAGCTTTCTGAGGCTGTAGCAGGAGAAACTCAAGGAATATCTGCGGCTACAGAAGAACAAGTAGCTTCAATTGAAGAAATGACAGCATCAGTTCAAAGCTTCAGCGATATGGCCACAACGCTTAAAGAATTAACAGATAAGTTTAAAACAAATTAATTCTATTTATCTGTAGTATAAATAAAACTTAATTGTAATCATCTAAGTTTTTTATAAATATAGGTCTATTGCATTAATAGATTAAAATTTAATATGCTCCCTTTTATGATTGATAGTTTTTTCATCTTAACTGTCTACCATATAGGGAGCATATCATTAATTTATAGTGCGATAGTCCTTTTTTGCTTATAAATCATGGAATAGTAGTGAAACTATTATACTTTATATGATAAAAATTTTAGTTTAGATAATATAGCTAAAATGAATTAATAAAACTAATAAATTCTAAATATTCAAGCCTCTGAGCATTTAGATAAGATTAGAAGTTTCTGATAATGAATCTATCAGAACTAGTTAAAATATTATTTTCACACCATTTCTTATAAAATTTATATCTATAACGTGCCGCTTCAGAAGATATTGAACAGTACGTTTCTATGTCATGAGAAGATCTAATATTCAATTTATGAAGAATTACTGGATTAGATAGTAAAAGACCAGTAAAATAATTTGCTTCAGCCTCCATAATTTTATATTCAGATTCTGATAGGTAATCATCAAATATTTTGGTATTATCAGATGAATAGTGGCTGCATAAAATATGACCTAATTCATGAGTTAAAGTCCATCTAATTCTTTCATCAGATTTAAAATCTAAATCATTATAATAAATTATATATTTATTTGAAGGTTTAAAATAATCAGTACATCCTTCGTCAGAAGTTAATATTTCAAAAGTTTCTTCTTTAGTTAGATTGTGGTCAATCATGAATCGATGATAAGAAACTATTTTTATATTATCGAAAGAACCTATTATTTCAAATACGTTTATAGGAAATTTGCTAATATTTAATTTTATATAAATATCGTTAACTATACGTTTTATATGCGTATATCTAATCGTCGAAGTACTCATCAAAAGCAGACCTTAAAATTTTCATCATTTTTTCTTTGTTTTTAGGATCCATTTTTCTTCGAGCTCTCTCAATTCTTCTTATATCATCATCGCCAAATCCAGTGTCACTAATTCTCTTATCAGGAAAGTCTAATTCTTCTATATTATCAGACAATAAGTAATCAACAGTAGTATTTAAAGTATTTGCCAACTTAATTAATGTATCATTGCTAGCACCTTGTCTATTTCCTTCTATCATTCCTATAGTAGATTGACTTACACCAATAGCTTCAGCTAACTTTTGTTGTGTAATTTTTCTCTCTTTTCTGAGTAGTTTTACTTTATCACCTAACATTATAAATTCACCTCTTAAGATAATTTTATCATAGTGACCGATAAATTCAATAAAAAAATTAAAAAAGTTAAAGTAATTTTATTATTAAGTTATGGACTACATTATTTGTATAACATGAGGACAAAATAATTAATAAAATTAACCTTCAAATTAAAGAATTAAAGGAGATACATATGAAAATGAAGAAATCGGCACTTTTATTAACTGGCATAACAATACTTAGTTTCTTATTAATAAGAAATTTTTATGTTAATAATCTGAAGTGTATTAATCCAATAAAAAAAGAGGTTTTAGTTATCAATAAAACTAATAATTCTAATATGAAAATATCTTTAAATAATGAATCGAAACAATACGAAATAGTTGATGAAGTTTATAGTAAAAATCGTGTAAAGATTAATTATCCTCAAATAAAAAATTATGCTGATGCAGTAAAGCTTCACTCCATAAATAAAGATTTAAAAAATGCAGCTTTAAGTATTATAAATATATATGTTAAGAATGATACAAATATTAATGATATAAGCATGGAAGTAAATTATGAAGTGAAAACTAAAAATAATAAATATATATCAATAGCGTTTAATGGACTAGTAAATATTAAAGGAACAGCATATCCAACTTCAATCTTTTATACGGTTAATATAGATTTAGAGAACTGTTCAGTAGTAGGTCTTTCAGACTATGCTAATGTGCAGGATGTACTAAAGAAATTAAAAAAGTTAGATGATGTTAAAATGCTTTCAGAGGATGAGAAATTAATAGAAGTACAGAAGTCTGTCATAAAAAACATTAGTGATGATGAACTTTTAAATATACTAAAAGATGCTGATTTTCACCAGAAAGATGGCGTGATTGAAATTCCAAAGAAAGGAGCCTATAGTTATATGGAAGATAGCAAAATAGTAATTAGCATTCCAATGATTCATGCTATAGGTGATCATGCAGAATTTATAATAGAGAAATAATAAAAATTAAGAATTTAATAATAAGAATATATTACTATTATATGATATAATTGGATAATAGATTGCGATGCAGATAATTATTTATTCAATTAAAATATATAATTTGGAGGGTGAAATATGGCAAGTGTATTAAATGATGAAGAAATACTATGTTCTATTAATTCTTACAAAGACATTAAAGCTTCAAGTAAAGTAGCAAATACGTTGGTCAATTTGATTGGACAGGGAGTTGCAGGTGGAGTAGTAAATGATTTTAAATTGATTCTTACTCCTAAAAATTTATATATACAGGCTATTACTCATTCTGTTTGGGGAGGGCTATCTGATATTGACTATACAGATAAAATATCAAGAGAAAATATAAAATCATTTAATGTCAAAAATGAAGATGCAAAAGAATATATTCAAATAATAACAAAAGATGATAAAGAAGCAAATTTTATTAGAGATAATGAAAAAAAGAACGACTTAGCATTAGTGATGTCTTCACTATTAGAAGAAGGCAAATAAAATTAAATTAAAAATTCATAGAAAAAGTCATCATATAAAATAATGTTATTTAGCTAATTAAATGACATTATTTTATATGATGGCTTTTTGATATACAGATTTTAGTACTAGTAGTTAAAACTATAGCGTTTACTTTGTTAAGCGGAAGTAAATCATGCTTAGCTGATCTTAGTCTTAAACTTATAAATCTGATAACATTTTGATTGGGGTTGTCAGTAATTATATAGGAACTATCATTAAATACTAAATAAATCTTAAGAATTTATTCGCTTTTAAGATATAACTACTTCACCATTCCCAACTACAACTATTTTATATCCGTCTTTAAGCGGAATTAAATTATATTTCTGTGATTGAGGTCTCAATCGTAAAGACTGTATAAAATTTTGTTCGGAATCAAAAACAAGTATGTAAGCACGCTCATTATAAGAATCATTTTGAATAGTATAACTTGTATTAGGAGATAGTTTTAAATCTTCTAATGTGTAGAACCCCCTTTTTAAAACTCTAGATATTGACAGAGCCTGAATCATTGAAATATTTGATAACAAAAATAAGAAAAATAATATTGAAACAATAAATTTTTTCATAAATATGACCACCTTTATATTTTTTGCTAAAGTAAACTAATCTATATCCCCTAAGAAATAGTAACTTCACCATCTCCAATTATTATTATCTCATATCCAATTTGGATAGGTGGTAAAGCATATTTTTCTGATTTAGGGACTAATCTTATAAATTCCTGAACAATTTCATTTGAATCAAAAAGAACTACAGAAACATATTCAGTGGGAGAAGTATTTTGTATGGTATGCAGAGCATCAGGGGATAGATTTAAATCTCTTGTTGTATAAAAACCCTGTCTAAGAATTCTAGGCTGATCGGCAGAAGCCATTATTGTTATATTAAATAATAAGAAAATAAAAAATATAATGATAATTTTTCTCATTAATGTAATCCACCTTTCTAAATTGAACTGTAAATATATTTTATTTTTTGAAAATAAAAAAATATATTCACAAAACATAATTTTAAATATTTTAGTTCTTTGCTTGGTAACAATGCATTTCCAATTTTCATATTATGTTATGAAGTATTATGCTGCAGATGTAGCAGGGAGGGAAATTAATGGTTGAAGAGCAATTTGTGGTGTTTCATATAGGAAAAGAAAAATATGCGGTGCCAATAGAACAAGTTAATGAAATTATTGGCTATGCTGCTCCTACTAAAATACCATTGAGTAGAGAATATATACTAGGAGTCATAAATTTAAGGGGAAGAATAATACCAATCATTAATTTTGGTGAGAAGATCTGTATAAAAAATGAAAAAAGATATGAGGACCAGAAAATAATAATTATAGAAGATAGTGAAGGCGTTTTTGGTACTATGGTTGATGAAGTTGAGGATGTTAAAAGGATTCAAAAAGATAGTATAAAAAAGATTAATTATGATGTATGTAACGGAAATGAATATATAATTGGAATTGCCAAACAAGATAATTATCTAATAGTTATATTAGATTTAAATTTATTTTGGAGGAAGTGTTCAAATGAAATTTACAATCAGAAGTAAACTTATTGCTTCATTTGGGTTAATAATTTTGCTAACGTCTTTTTTAGGAGTGTATTCTATAATATCAATTAAAAACGTAAAGGATAAAGCAAGTGAAATTGAAGAAGTTTGGTATAAGAGGAGTGAATTGGCTCATACTATGGATCAAATTATGTCAGAATACAGGCTTAGAGAATACAGGCATGTACTAGATGATGATCCTGACCTAATGAATGCTACGGAAAAAGAACTTCAAGATTTAAGAGAAAAGTTTGAAGATGAATTAAAAGAATATCAAGGAACTATGATATCAAGCGATGATATGGAGATATTTAAAGAAATTGAAAATTATTATCCTAAGTATTTTGAAATTAGCAGGAAGACTATTCAATTAAGTAGAGAATCTCAAACTAAGGATGCATTTAATTTAATGTGTGGAGAATCTAGGCAGGATTTTGAGAATGTAAATAATGTAATTGAAAAACTTGTTCAGTATAATCAGGACCAAGCAAATTTAGCTAATATACAAAATGATAAAATTTATAGTCATTCAAGATTAATGCTCATGATGAATGCAACAATTATAATCTTAATCAGTCTTGTAGTAACAATATCTATAGTTAATATCATTACAAAAAGAATAAATTTTCTGGTTAAATTCATTAATAAAACTGCAGATTTAGATTTAGTATTTGACGAAGCTGGTTTGAATGTAATAAAAAGATATAAAGACGAATTTTATGATATGGGTATGGCCTTGGCAAACATGAGAAAAACATTAAGAGAACTTGTGGAAAATATTAAACAGAATTCTGTAAATGTAGCATTAAATTCTGACATTTTATCAAATATAATATTTGAAACATCTCAGTCAATAGAGGCTATAGCAAAGGCAATTGATGATATGGTACAAGGATCCACTGATCTTGCTAGGAATGCTGAAACTGGAGTAAATAAGTTAGAGGGTTTAGCAGAAGAAATTCACGGTTCAGTAGAAAATACTAATCTAGTGAAGAATCATATAGAATTAGCATCAAAATCAAATTTGGAAGGTATGGAGAATATAAATAAATTAAAAAATGTGGTGGAATTAAACCGTAAAGTAGCAGAAAATATACTTGATCAAGTTAATGTTTTAAGTAATAAATCACAATTAATTGAGAAAATAACAGATACAATTAAAGCTATTACATCACAAATTAATATATTGTCTCTTAATGCAACTATAGAAGCAGCAAGAGCGGGCGTACAAGGAAATGGATTTTCTATTGTAGCGGAGGAAATTAGAAAACTTGCATATGAAGCCGCTGACTCAACAAAAGAAATAGATGCCATTGTTAGGGAAGTTAAGAAGGAAATAAATAAGACTAAATTAGAAATGATAACCGTAGGAGATATGGTAATTCAAATGGGTGAGGTATCAAATGGTACTGAAAAAGCATTTATGATTATAGAAAGTTCAACATCTAATGTGGTTAAGCAAATAGATAGAATAGTAGTTAGTATAAATAGTATAGACAATAATAAAAATGATGTTATAGGAAGTATAAGCGATATGTCTGCAATAGCAGAAGAGTCAGCTTCTACTACGGAGGAAATATCGGCATCAATAGAACAACAGTCTGCAAGTATGGAACAAATAAATCAATCTGCAAAAAATTTAAAGAATGTTTCCATAGAGCTGCAAGATTTAATAGCTAAATTTAGAACTTAAACTAATGATGAGGTGTAGTAGGTATGAAGATTCTACACCTTAAATTTTTGGGGGAGTATATAGAAGTTAACAAGCAATAGAAGGAATGTTTACCAAATGTGTTATAAGTGATAATAATAACAAAAGTTAAAGATATAATTTAAGCTTATGGGGGGCAAAAAATGCAAAACATATATCTTTTTATTTCTACTTTATTTGCATATTTTACGAAAGGTATAACTGGCTTTGGAAATACACTTGTTATGGGTTCGTTATTTTCCTTTGTAGTATCAAATAGGTTAACAACACCAGTAGATCTTCTCTTTGGAATTCCAACAAATACATATATGGCATGGAAAGAAAGAAAAAATATCTCTTTAAAAATTGTCATTCCATTATCTCTCATGCTGCTAGCAGGTATTGTACCTGGAACATTACTATTAAAGGCTGGAAGTGATCGGATATTAAAATGTATACTAGGTGTTGTAATTGTTGGAATTGCAGTAGAAATGTTAACAAGAAAACCTAGTAAAATTCAAAATAAGAAAGCTAGCATTATTTTTCTCATAGTAATAGGAGTAATTTCAGGAATATTAGCTGGGCTTTATGGAATTGGAGCACTTTTAGTTGCATATGTCAGTAGAACTACAGAGAATAAAAATGAATTCCGCGGAAATATCTGTTGTATTTTTTTAGTAGACAATATATTTAGATTTTTCTTATACTTATTTACAGGAATATTAACTAAGGAAGCATTAATTATGGCTTTATGTCTTTCTCCAGCAGTTATTATTGGAATGATTATAGGAGTTAAAGTTGATTCAAAGATGGAAGAAGAAACAGTTAAAAAATCAGTAATTGCTTTACTTATAGCAAGTGGAATGATTTTATTTTTAAAGAGCTTTTTTAGCTAATAATGCATAACCCCAATAATAAAAGGATATTAGATATATCATTATTAAATTAATTTTTAAAATTAAAATTAGAATATTTAAGTAATATTAAAAACATATAATAAAGTAATGAAAACTATGTTATAATTTATATAGTATAGTTTTTACTATTGGATAAAATATATTAAATTTAAGGGGGAGTTAAATGACGAAAAAATATAATGATATTTGGGTTAAAGCAAGCAGAATATTATTTATGATAATAGGTTCAATTTTGGTAGCAGTAGGTTTAGAGATATTCTTGATACCTAATAATATAATAGATGGAGGTATGACTGGAATATCAATTATGGCAAGCTATCTAACAAAAGTACAGCTAGGAGTGTTTACATTTCTGTTTAATTTACCATTTGTTATAATAGGGTATAGACAAATAGGAAAAACATTTGCTATTTCAACTATATTTTCAGTAATATGCTTGTCAATTGTGGTAACATTGCTTCAACCAGTTCCTGGAATAACACAAGATGTACTTTTAGCCACTATATTTGGCGGAATTATAATAGGAGTTGGAGTAGGCTTGATTATAAGAAATGGTGGTTCTTTAGATGGAACAGAAATTGTAGCTATAATATTAGAAAAGAGAACTGCATTTTCTATTGGGGAAATAGTTATGTTTTTTAATCTTTTCATCTTAGGAACTTCGGGGTTTTTATTTGGATGGGATAGAGCAATGTATTCTTTAATAGCATATTTCATTGCTTTTAAAACCATAGATATAACAGTTGAAGGTCTTAATGAGTCAAAAGCAGTAATAATTGTATCAGATAAGAATACTGAGATATCAGAAGCAATAATGGCTAGGCTTGGTAGAGGAATTACTTTGTTAGATGGAAAGGGCGCTTATAGTGGCACAGAAACAAATGTTATTTATGTGGTTTTATCAAGACTTGAGATAGCAAAGCTGAAAAATATTGTGCATGGTTTTGATGAAGATGCATTAGTTACTATTACAAGTGTTGAAGGAACGGGTAAAAAATACGCAAAGAAAGCTATACATTAATTTAATAGCAAGCATAAAAAATAATAAGAATATATTAAATAATTGAATAATATTATGTAACTAAAGGAGCCAAAATTAATTTTAGTTTTGGCTCCTTTTGTGTTCTTATTTACAAAAGACCCTAAAAGTAGTAATATATAAGCGAACGTACGTTTGTATTATCACATCTAATAATTTAAATATGTTTAGGGATTATATTGAAACAACCAACTTTAAATATTAAATGACATTATATACAAAGCTATAGGGAGATGATTCTATGTTAACAGAAAAACAACAAGAAATATTAGATATTATAAAAAACTATATAGGAAAAGAGAAGATATCTCCAACAGTCAGGGAAATTGGAAATTTAGCAGGACTTACATCTACGTCAAGTGTACATGCACATATAGAGCGATTGGAAAAGAAAGGATATATTTATAGATCAGGTAAATGTCCACGAAGTATTCGAATAAAAGATAATATTTAATTAATATGCATATTATTGAGTATAGAATTTTAGAAAATTTAATAAAAACTTTGGTATAAACTAATTGAATCTATAAATGATAATAGGGAAGATTATTCTAGAAATATATCTTCCCAATAAAATTGATATCTTATTAATATGTAAAATTTTAAGAAAATTATAATATGATACCATTCAAATGAATTTTAGATATTTTTTTGATTTGCTAGGAAAAAGTGATATTACCGCCTCCAATAATTATAACTATTGAACCAAACTCTAAAGGCTTTACAAGGTAATCAGGGGAATTCGGTTCAAGTCTCAAAAATTCCTGCATTTGTTGATTTGAGTCAAAAATAATAACAACAGATCTACCAGTAGGGGATGTATTTCTAACTTTATAAGTAGTATTTGGCATTAATCCTATATCCTTAACTCTGTAAAAGCCTTCGGTTAAAGTCTTAGGATTGGGGTCAGCATAAGCGCTCTTTATATTCATACTAAGAGACATAAATAAGAAAACAGAAAATATAATAATAAATTTTTTCATTGGTACAACTACCTTTCATAGTTTTGTCTATATAATCAAACTATTCTTTCTATTTTCCTTTAGTATGCGATTATTAAAAAAATTTATGTATAATTTACTTAGTGAAAGTGCAGTAGAAGACATAATATGCATTAGAAAAGGATAGAGTTGTATTTTAGATGCTAGTTAACTAGGTAATCAGTAATAGATTATAGAAACTTAAGTGTAACATAGATTAATAAATAAAGGAGTTGCTTTCAAAATAAGTATAAAATTTCATTTACAAAATATGTTATAATTAATTCGTTATACTAATTTTTGTGAGTTTCGTATTTCAATAATAGATAGAATGTGTTAAAGAGGCGTTTAATGTGGAAGTTGCAACTGGTGTAATCCTAGTATTAATACTTATAGCAATTGGAATGGTTTTTAGAAGAATTGTAGATTTTAATTGTATAAAATCTTGATTTATGAAAGCAATTATAAACTAATTTTTTAGTGGTTTAGTAGGTTCTATTATATAGATAGAAGCATAATCCTATTGTTTCTTTGTAATAGGATTATGAAATATCTAAAAGTTGATCAGCTTATTTTAAGGATATTAATCAATAAATTCAACTTCTAGCGGGTTTCTATCTACTATTTTTCTATATTTATATTTTGGATAGCCAACCATGACAGCTCCTGTTATAACTTTGTTATTAGGAATGTGAAGCAGTTCTAGTAGTGGTTTATGGTTTGAAAAAGCACACATTTCAAATAATTCAGCCCAGCATGAACCCAATCCAAGACTGGTAGCAAATAATTCAAGATATGAGAATGAAGAAATAGTATTTTTTATTCCGTTTTTAAAATCTTTTGTAGATGTTGCTAATATTAGGTGTGGAGCATTACGTAAAATTGAGTCTTCACCAGATTCTCTATAATTTTTGACATGTCTTGAAAAGCTCCAATGTGGAGATGGGGAATTTTTAAGTTGATCCTCCATCCATTCGACTACTATTTTAGTAGCTTGTTGTAAAATTTTTTTATTTTTTATTATAATATATGAAAGTCCTTGTGTATTACTAGCTGTCGGTGCAAAACGAGCTATATTAACTAATTTTAATAGTGTCTGTTGAGGAACTTGAGTTTCTTTGTAACAACGGATTGAACGGCGAGACCTAAGAAAAGATTCGGCAGTGCTAGAATCTATAATTGGAAATGATTCTAAATCCAATTGATTAGATAAAGGTGTTTTAATATTATCTATTGAACTAGATGGACATACTGCAACACAATGGCCACAGGTAATACAATTATCTGGGTGAATAGCTATTGGTCCATTTTCATTCATAGATAAAACTCCACTTGGGCATACATTTGAACAAAGTCCACATTTAACACATGTTGATTGATTTACAGTAATTAGTTCCATTTATATCACTCCTATTTGATAATACTTTATAAAATCCTAGATTAATTATTTCAGGATACTTACAAAATATAATTTATATGTTATAGGAATTATTATCAAGAACGCACTTTTTAGTAACGTAGTTACTATTTATATACTTAAAATTAAAGAGGTAGTCAAAATGATGAGATTTAAAGGAATTGAATATAATTGCTCTATGGAATTAACTTTAGATATTATAGGAGGAAAATGGAAGCCAATAATTATTTGGCATTTAGGTAACAGAACCATGAGATTTAATGAATTAAAAAGAAGTTTGCCTAATATTACACAAAAGATGTTAACTCAACAGCTGAGAGCTTTAGAGGATGATGAGTTGATTAATAGGACTGCTTATAATCAAGTACCACCTAAAGTTGAGTATTCTTTAACTAGCTATGGAAGAAGCCTTCTGCCTATTTTAGCTAATTTATGTGATTGGGCAATTGATTATTCAAATACTGTTGAGGAAAAGAATATGCTTAAAGAAAAAATATAATAGGAAATTAAATAAAATTTAAAATACAGTATTCTTATGTGGGAATGCATTGGGATGGGGGGGACTCCTGCAATGAGGAGTCCGAAAAATAATTATGAAAACTTAATTTATGTCACATAATTAGTATTGCACATATAGAGAGAAATATTCAAAATAAGAATAAAAAATTGAATATTTTAGCTAGGGATTCTTGAAAGATGATTTAATTATGAGCAATAAAAATTATAGCTAAAAATATTTGTATTTACTTATGTAAAATATTTATCATTATAAAATGTTTCTGCATTTTGTAAAATAGATATATTATGCATATTCAATAAAGTTGATATAAGCAAAGATTTACTGAGAACCATAGGAGAGTGGATACTAATTATATATACTGAAATGGGAAATAAGTATTTATTTGATAATTTGAGACTGTAACTAATATATGATTCTTATAAAAACATAAAAAATAGAGGTAGTATCAGTGGGGGACACTAACGATACTACCTCTATTTTAATAAGATATTACTCTTTTCATATAATAGTATTGACGATGTTTCGGTGAAATATACAATTGTAACATGAAAATTTAATTATCATTAATTAAGTTAATATTAGAATTAATTATAATTATAAAAAGCGTGGTTGATATAACTAAGAAGAAAGTTCTAAGTGGGGGAAATCCATATGCATAAGTATGTGTAACATAATTTATCATTGGCTCATAAAATATATTACAGTCAGTAAACTTATGATAAGGAGGAAACGAAATTATGCCAATTCAAACAAAGCAAATTGAAATTACTAATGTAGAAAATCAATCCCAAGCTGAAATAAGTGATAATAATATTGTTGAGTCTTCATTTCAGAACTCTATCCAAATATCGAAGACTGGTCCTGCATATAGCAGAGTGGGAGATATAGTAACTTACACTTATGTTATTACTAATACAAGTCCACTTAGTTCTCCTAACCTTGTATTAAAAGGTATTGTAGATATTATTAATAATGTAGTTACAGATCTTACTAAAGAGGCAATAAATGCCGGGGCTTTAATTTTGCCATCAGGAGCATCTGTTACTTTTCAAAGTAGCCATCTAGTTGTTGAAAGCGGTCCTAATCCATTAGTGAGTACTGTGGCTGCAGTTTATAATCCTGTTGGTTATTCAAATGAAATTTCTGCTTATGATGTTAATATAGTTACAATAGTAAATCCAAACTTTACAGTAGTGAAGAGGTGTGAAACTGGAAAGATTGTAGCGGGAGAAACAGCAACGTTTAGAATTAATATTACTAACCAAGGTAATGCTCCATTAAATGTGGCAGCTTTAGATCAGGGAATGGTATATACAAGTAGTGGATTAGCACCAGGGGCAACTTTCACATTTACTGTTCAAATGCCTATTCCTGTAGAACAATATGAAAGTGGAGTTACAAACTATGTTTTTGTTGTAGCCGCACTTCCTGAAATGTATGGAATTAATGATCTTTATTTTGGGGTTGCCGGTGCAACGTGTTCAAATTTAAATTTGGGAGGAGCTAGAACTTTCTGGACAAGTAGTGAGGGGCATGCGATTCTTGATACGAATGGTGATGGAAGAGTCGATAATCCTGTGACAATTGGCAGTGGAATTAGAAAAATTTTAGTAAAAAGAATAATTCTTTCTGATACTATATTATTAGGAAATTACTGTACGAATGTACTAGATAATTCGTGTGGAAATAACTTGGGTAATAATTTACCAGCAAAAACACTTGGAAGGCTTATGGCCGAAACACTTGCGTTAACCTATAATATTACGTTCATACCATTTTATAGTGGTCAGTTGGTAAGTGCTTTTGGCTGTAGTAACTTGCTGCAACAAGTTGGATTGGCTATTAATTCAACAGTTAATGATGTATTAGCTCTAGCCAATATATTAATAGGAGATACTGGCGCTTGTGGATCTGCAACTCAAGGAAGAGTGAATTCTATAATTAATTTAATTAGTTGTTTAAATGGAGAAAGGTTTTAATTATAATTCTGTGTAGTATCAAAGGATGATAAAATAGAGAATAAATTTAACTAAATAGAACTTTGGAATTTATATACTCCCCTTAAATTTAGATATATTTAAAAATAGAAATCTATAATCAAAGGGGAGTTTTTTTATTCAAATACGAGGAAATTATAATGTAATTAAATCTAGGGATAACTTTTACAGTAGCCTGCGATTTTTTTATTTTAAATTTTGTAATTGTGTATTAATAATAAAAATGCAGCAATAAGAAATGGAACAAATTTTTCAATTTAGCATACATTTATATAATTAGGGTGAGAAATATGTATACAGAAAGAACTTTAATAAGATGTATATTTAAGTACAAAGGAAAAAAATATAATATTGAGGATATAATGCCACATTGCTTAGAAAAAGAAAGCGTACTATTTTTATATGAATATGGTAATTGCTCAGATGATATCTATAGAGCATCTTTAATAAGAATAAGATATGGTGATGATGAGATTCCTAAATTACCAGAAGGAAGTAATGAAATTGAGTTAGTAGATATTGATATAAATTGTAATTAAGCACCACAAATGTAGGTGCTATTTTAATGTTTAAAACTATGATACGAATGTTAGGTTGAAACTTGAAGTGTACAATAATAAAAATATATAATAACTGAACATTATAAATACAAAAGAATATAGTCAGAAAGTAAAATACATTATATGTAATATATGGTATAATAAATTCAATATGTTAATATTAAGAGCTGTTAATTTAAAGGGAAAGATATTGTTAGAAGTTTAGTATAGTACATAAAATTAATAAAGCATTATAAATTTATAGCTTCACAGATTATAAGATATTATGTATCTTAGTTAAATAAATTAATGAAATGTTTTGTAACAGGGGTGTTAACCAATGAAAGTAGCAGTTTTATCAGATATTCATGGAAATGGAGTAGCATTAAAATATGCTATAAGGGATTTTAAAAAACTAAGGATTAGTAAGATTGTAATTCTAGGAGATGTAGTTATGAAAGGGCCAATGCCATCTGAGGTTCTTAAGTTGTTAAATGATGAAGAACTACAAGTCTTGGCGTGGATTAAAGGAAATACAGATATGTGGTTTAAAGAGTTTTTAGAAGTTGGAGAAAATTTATCAGATAGGGAAAAGCAACTACATCTATATTATAAATATTCAAAAAAGTATTTAAGTCACGACCAGGTAGAATTTATCGATAATTTACCATTAGAGTCTTCAATTATGATTAATAATATTGAAGTACTTTGCGTTCACGGAACACCAAAATCTATGGTTGAAGCAATTGATGTCACTGTACATAAAGATGATATTAAGAAGGCTATAAGTGGAGTGAAGGAAAATTTAATCTTATGCGGGCACTCTCATAGTTCCTTTATAGGGGAAGTTGATGGTAAGAAAATATTTAATGTTGGAAGTGTTGGAAATTCTCTTGATGGGGATAATAGAATATCTTATGGTATATTAGAATTCTTAGAAGATGAAGTTAAATTAATAAATAGACGAATTGAATATCCAGTAAACGAAATTATTGATATAGCTATAAAAAATAAATTCCCTTTTACTGATCAATATAGAAATTGCATATTAAATGCTAGATAGTAGATGTACTGGCCAGATGAAAAAATAGAATATAACATAGCTAATGAGCCTCTTTTTGTAGAGGCTCATTAAATGGATTACAATGAAGGGAAAGTTATAATTTATCCCAGGAGTATTATATGGAGTTAAGGAATAAATATTCATTATAAGGAAATTATTATTGCTATAAGATAATAATTATGATTTGAACAAATTTAAGAGTGAGATATCTATTGCTGAATAGTGATTGCTATTTCACCTTTTCCAACTACAGCAATACGATCATCATCTAAGATAGTGCCTAAATTTACAGACTCATTAACAGTATCAAATTTTTTATAAAAAATTTCATTACCATTGGGATCAAATATTATTAGGCTTGCAATCTCATCGGGTGTAGTAAGCATGGCTGTGGCTTTAACTTGTTGCGTATCTGTAATATCGTATACTCCTTCTTTATATGTATTTGACTCAAAAATTGCTTTTGCATTGTGTGTAGTAGATACTATTAATATCAAAAGTGCTATTAAAAAAGTTTTTAGTTTCATTTGTACCAGCCTCATTTCGCTATATTTGAATTTGAATAAAAAATTATGTTAATAATACATGACGTGTCAATATACTGTTATTATGCGAATACTTAGTTAGACTATTCATAAGTAGCAGTAGCAATTATTGAAAATAAAAAAAGCTCTCATCTTGAGAGCTTTGGAGATTTAAATTGTGTTCATTTAGGATATTTGCTTTTTTAATTGCCAGAACTAACCCTCTTTAAGAGGGCAGCTGTTAATTAATAGATTAAAATAAAATTCAGATTATCATCATTTCAATAGATAGTATATGAAATTACCAATTAATTATTCAAATCATTAATTGGTAATTTATGAAATTGAGATTATTTTCAAAGCTGATAGTTGAAAATTGTTGACATTAAAATTAGGTTTGGAGATAAATAGATGTTTTATTTAAAGAAAGGGGAAGAGCAATGGAGGTTAAAAAGATCATAAATAACAAAAAGCAGTTTCTTGATTTATTACTGTTAGCAGATGAACAAGAAGATATGATTGATAGGTATCTAGAGAATGGAGAAATGTTTGCTTTATATGATGATGATGATTTAAAAAGCATTTGCGTAGTAGTGAAAAAAGATAGTAATATATATGAATTAAAGAATATGGCTACATATGAGAAATATCAAGGAAAAGGATATGGTAAAAAGCTTATAAGATACATTTTTGACTATTATAAGGGAAAGTGTACAACTATGATTGTTGGGACAGGCGATAGTGATCTAACAATTCCATTCTATAAGAACTGTGGATTTCGTGTATCACACAGAATTAAAAATTTTTTTACAGATAACTATGACCATCCAATCTTTGAAAATGGAATACAGCTCGTTGATATGATTTATTTAAAAATAGACTTATAAAGAATGAAATAGATGAACCTAAGGCGAAACTAAAATTCTTTAATTATTAGCTATCTTTATAGAATTTATTGTTAGAATTATTGATTATGAGGAGTATACGAGGAGGCGCATAATGATAATAGAAGATAAAATGATAGACGGTAAAAACTTAAGATGGATACTTCGATGTCCTAGAAAAGAGAATGCAAATGAGTTGTCTAAATTAAGAGTTCAGATTGATGGAGAAACAGAAAATCTTGATAGAGAATCAGGGGAAGCGTTCTTAACTCCAGAAGATTTTGAAGGAATTATTTGTGAGGATAATGCTTCTAAGATAAATCTATTTTTAGTTGCTGAAGTAGGCGGAAAAATTGTGGGAATTTCACGCCTAGAAGGAAATAAATTAATTAGATTCAGACATAAAGCAGAGTTTGGAATATGCATATTAAAGAAATATTGGGGATATGGAATTGGGAGAGTAATTCTAGAAAATATTTTAAGATATGCAGACAGTTCGGATATCAAAAAAGTATCATTGTCTGCGGTAGAGACAAATACTAAGGCAATTGAATTATATAAAAGCTATGGCTTCGTGCAAGAAGGTTTATTAATAAATGATCGTATCCACAAAGATGGTAAATATTATAATACAGTTATAATGGGAAGAATAAAAAACACTAGCTATTAAAAATTTAATAAGGTCATATAAATAAAGCATTATAGTTTTATTTTCTTTCTTAAAACTTTATTGGAAGTTTTAATTATTATATTATAGTTTTTTGAGTCACTTATTGCTCCAACATTTTCAAAAATAGCATAACCAGTTACGGAAGTATGTTCAGGTATATTTGTATTATTTAGAATATTTTCTAATAATACGTTTGAATCGAGAGATTTAAGGTTATTTTTAGCAGTTTGTGTTGTTGGAAAAGTTGCCAAATGTGATTTAAAGCCAGACGTTAATTTTACTTTTATAACATCTATTGGATTAGATGAGTTATTTTCTATAGTTAGATTTATAATTGCCATTTTATTGTTTTTATTATAGTAACTTTTTGAATTGTTGCATGACAGTTTTAAGTTAGTATTAATTATTAAAAAAGCTTTATAAGCTAATAGAAAAGTATCAATCGTTAAAAATATAAGTAATAAGGGAATAAAAATATTTAAGTTCGACATTATAAATTCAGTCATTCTTTAACCACCTTTCACAATGATTTTATCATATATTTAAATAAAATAGAAAATCAAAGTTTAAATTTGGAGAAATGGAGATATTAACAATGAAGATTATTGAAAAGAATCCAAGTTATGCTGATTCTATACGTTTAATGGATGAATTGTCTAAAGAACTGGAGCATATAACTGGAGATAGCGGAAGGAATTCCTTTAATCCAGAGGATGTATGTGTCCCGCGGTCCTTGTTTGTGGTTGCATATGATGATAATGGAGAGGCCGTAGGATGCGGAGGAATACGGTATATTAATAAAGATATAGCCAAAGTTAAGCGGATGTTTGCAAAGACTAAGGCAATGGGCGTTGGAAATGAAATACTATCATATTTAGAGCTTCAGGCAAAGAAAATGGGATACACTGTTATTTGGCTTGAAACTAGATTAATAAATGAGCAAGCAGTAAATTTCTATAAGAAAAGAGGGTACCATCAGATACAGAATTATGGAAAGTACAATGGAAATTCTAAAGCAATTTGCTTTGAAAAGAAGATTGTCTAATAATATAATAGAATAATATGAAAATCAGTTTATTATACAATGTTAATATAAGCTAACTGGTTTATTTTATAGAGATTTGTATAAAATCTAATATTAATAAAAGCCAAAATAAATATTTTCTTTCACTGATGACAACAATAATGTTAAACAAAAGTGAAAGAGAGGATTTAAAATGAATATATCAAAGAGAATATTAGCAATCCTAGAGATTATATTTATCGTTACTGCAATGGAGGTATCAGTATGTGATGCTAGAGTTATTGCAGGAACAAGCGGATTAAGGCAGAGAGCTGTAATGATAGATGTAGTAATATATAATTTCAAGGATAAATATGTCTCTTTAGTCAGACAAAACTTAGAAGAAATTCAAAAGAAGAATGAAGGTAAAGTAATATTTAGATTTTATGATGGAAAAGGTAATCAATCCACACAGGATGAAGTACTAAGTAATTTGGTTAGTGATAGCGCGGATATTCTAATGGTAAATTTAGTTGATACAAAGGCTACACGGGATGTTATTGATAGATTTAAGTCTAAAAATATACCTATAATTTTTTTTAATAGAGAACCATTAGCGGATGATGTGCTTAAATCTTATGGTAAAGCTTATTATGTAGGAACAAATGCTAATGAAGCTGGAGAGATGCAAGGAAAAATTATTGTTGATATATGGAATAAGAATAGAGATCTTATAGATAAAAATAATAATGGAGTCTTGCAATATATTATGTTAGAGGGTGAACATGGAAGTATAGAGGCACGGGAAAGAACTGAATTTTCTATTGGAACAATAAATAAGGCCGGAATAAAAACTGAGCAGCTTGCATTAAAAGCTGCCGATTGGCAAAGAGATTTGGCTAAAACAAATACTAGCTCGCTACTTCTGCAATATGGTAAGAATATTGAGGCAATAATTGCAAATAATGATGAGATGGCTATAGGTGCTATTGAGGCATTGCAAAGTAATGGATATAACTTAGGAGATAAAAATAAGACAATAGTTGTTGTTGGAATTGATGCTACAGCGGAGGCACAAGAATTAATTAAGAAAGGTTTTATGGCAGGATCTGTTATGCAAGATCCATATGAAATGGCAGAAGTGAGTTATGCAATAGGTATGAATGTATTTGAAGGTATAGATCCGCTTTATGGTACTAAATATAAGTTTGATGATACAAAAGTTGCTATTCGTTTGCCATATCATGAATATGTTGCTTAAAGTGATTTAGATAGGACTTCAGATTAAAAAATTCATAGTTTATAAGATTATATACTAAATATGATGCTAAACCAGATAATTCTTTAAGGTGCATAGGAAATGGGGGAAACCCATATTTAAGAATTAGCTGTTTAGAAATTACATATAAATTGACACTGCAATATCTAATGATTTTGCGGTGTTTTTATATTAAATATTAAAATTATATAATGAAAGTTAATCTATTTGTCTGTAATTTTGTGGAAGTAATCAAATAATATGATATAATTAATTCATTATGGCAAATGTAAAATGATATTAAGTAGTTTTAATAATCCTTTAAGATATGAAATGCTAAGAGGTGTGCGAGCTTTTTGTATAGTAATATTTAATGAAGAAAATTACATGTTTGGTTGTTGCAGATTAATGATGCAAGCTAGTGATTTTATCAAGTATTTAAGTATCCTCATTATAAAAATATTGAAATAATAACATGTATAGACCTCGTTAATGAATATATATTAAAGATAGTAATTTTGATTTTAAGAGGTTTAGGATGATGTTAGAAATAAAAATAGTATTCAAAAGTGGATATATAGGGTATTTTACTCCTTTAACTGATGAAGAACCAACAGAAGAGAATATATTAAAATTAAGAGAACTTATAAGGAATGCAAAGCAACAGGGAATGAGAGGAAGTTTTGAATTAAAAGAGTTAAAAACAGGTTGTATAACTGTAATAGATATTCAAGAGGTTGCCACATTTGGCACTAAATTAATAGAAAAGACAGGGATGAATAATGAGCAAGTTAGCATAAGAATACGTAAGAAAAAGAAAAAAGCTTAAATTTACAATAAACATGAAGCTTATTGATAAGACTTAATTAATAATTTATAGACAGAGGAACTGTCCATTAAGTAAGGCATTCACAAAGTATAATGAAAATGGTTTTATTTTGGTAGGAAATAAGGAGAAGAAAATGATTAAAGATTTTAAATTAGATAATTTGGATAAGGTAATGGAAATCTGGCTTGATACGAATATAGAGGCTCATGATTTTATACCTAAAGAATATTGGAAGGATAATTTTGAATTAGTTAAGCAAATGCTTCCGGCAGCAGATATTTATATATTTGAAGAAAATAATGTTATAAAAGGATTTATAGGAATTGTAGAACAAAATTATATAGCTGGGCTTTTTGTTAAAAAAGAATATCAAAGAGAAGGCGTTGGTAAGAAGCTTATAGATTATTGTAAATCTAAATATGCTCATCTTACATTGCATGTATTTACAAAGAACATAACTGCAGTAAATTTTTATAAGAAGAATAATTTCAAAGTTATAGATGAACACATAAATGAAGATACAAAAGCAGTTGAGTATACAATGAGATTTGGAAAGAAATAGTTCATAAGGTTTTATTAGTATATACATGCGTTAATAAAAAATATTAACTTTAAACTTTAAGGAAGATAAAATAAAAGTTTTAAGTACCATATTTTGAAGTGAGGTTGTAGTACTTTTTTAGGCTAATAAAAATTTAATTTATGATAATTGTAATTTAGGATTAAGATTAAATTAATTTTTTTCAGCTATAATTAAAACACTTTGAAGCAATTAAAATTAATAATATACTAGTACTAAGATTTATTATACTGGAATTAGTTGCTGATAATTAGTAAGTATAAGAAATAGAGGTTGATAAAATGAAAGAACAATATCTAAAAAGATTAGTTGCAATTGGTTTAATATCTACAAGCGTTTTAGCAGTAGCTCCAATTAAAGCATTTGCAGCTTGGAAACAAGATAATGTTGGATGGTGGTATTCAGAAGGAGATGAATATGCTACAGGTTGGAGAAGCATTAATGGAGAATGGTATTATTTTGATGGAAATGGTTATATGAAAACAGGTTGGGTACAATATCAAGGAAAATGGTACTATTTATATAGTAGTGGTGCTATGGCTAAAAGTACTACAATTGAAGGCTATTCAGTAGATTCAAATGGAGCGTGGATTCAAAATTCTGATAGTACTACTGGAAATACAAATGCTACAGCATCCACAAATAATAATAGTGCAATCAATACTTCAACAAATGCTGACTCTGAATCTCAAAAGATAAGTGGTGTAACTGGTATAAAGTTTGCTGATGTTACCAAAATAGTATTTTCTGATGGAAGAGGAGGTAAATCAATAACAATAGATGATAAAGAGAAAGTTAAAGAGTTTATGGGGTATTTAGATGGGTATACCATTAAAAAAGCAACAAATGTTGAAGCTTCAGATGGATATATACATTCTGCACATTTTTACATAAATGATAAAGATGTGATGGATATAACATTTGTAAATCCTATAATTATTAATAATAACTATTATAACGTAATAAAAGGTGAATTAGACACAGATAAAATTGATAAATATCTAAAATCAATTGATTCCTCTTATGTTACAACAAGTGAATGGAATGATACTTATAAAAATCAATGAGATTAGTTAATGTTGTTAAAGCTTAAATATTAGAGTAAAGAATAAATAGTAGTATAATAAATATTGAGTTAAACAAAAAATATAATCATAATGAAAATTAAAAAAATGAGCAAAATAAATTGGCAGCAGCCATAAATTTAGAAGTACATTTTAGTAGATAAAATTATTCATATTTTTACATTAGGTATCTACCGTAAAAATGATATCAAAAATTTAGCTGCTGTCTTTGGTTTTGTATTAAAGAACTAAAGAATATGTCATTAATTTATAACATAAATTTCAGTGAGAAGTGAAGAAAATGTCATTTACAATGATTAATATATTATCGATTAGTTAAAATGTTACTAAAAATGTTTTTTTAAAGATTAGTTATATAAATATAAATATAAATATAAATAAGGCAGCAATTTAAAATGCTGCCTTATCTTGTATATAATGTTAGGAGAATAGTAATTCATGTCTAATATAATTATAGACAAAAATAGTTATATATAATCATTAAATAGAATAATAATTTTCATATAATTAAGATAGCTAATGAAGAAAAGTTATTTATAATTAAAAAACTATGATTGTTTAGAATATTCCTTGTAAGGAATCCTAACTGTATTACCTGTATCATCGAATTTATAATTTGTTCCATTAAGCGGATTTTGCCCTGAAATAATATTCATTCCTATGGAATAAACTGCGTTTGCATAATCTAAAGGATCTTGTATAACAGTCCCAGTCATAGAACCCTGTTTAATCAATTCAGTAGCCTCTGGTAAGCCGCCAACTCCAACAACGGGAATATATTTGGATTTATTTCCCTTGTTATATCCATACTTTTGGAGGGCTTCAACAGCACCTACGGCCATGTCATCACTATTTGCAATTATCATTTCAGTTTTACCATTCTGTGTTAATATAATTGATTCTATAGTATCTCTCGCACATTCCTTATCCCAATTACAAGAATTAGATGAAATTGCTTGAGTTTTAATTCCTGCTTCATTAAGTGTTTGGATTGGGTATTTACTTCTAGCATCAGCAGCAGGATCACTTACAGATCCTTTTAGAATTACGTACTGCACTATGTTGTCTTTATTATGGTCTAGATATGTTTTATTTGTATTCCACTCATTAATGAGAAGTTTGCCTTGCATAATGCCAGATTGCTCATCATCTCCGCCTATGATGATAGTTCTAGGGTATTCTTTAGCAAAATTTGATACTTGTCTGCTTGGTGATGTTAATAGTATAAATGGAATATTCTTTTGACGTATCATGTCAAAAGTGTTTTTTAATTCTTCTAGTTTGAAAGTAACTGGTTCTATTACAAAAAGATTAAAATCTTGATCAAGTGCCTTAGTAATGTTATCATTTTCAGTTCCTTGATTTCTTTCTGAATCAAATACAGTAAATTGAACTTTATTTTCATTTTCTTTTTCGATGCGTTGCAGACTTTCTGAAAAATGGGAAAGAAATAGTTCATCAGTATCCAGTAGAAATACTGCTATTTTGACTGGATTATTATTAGTAGTATTTGGGCTAGCATATGTGCTAATTTCAATAATATTTAATAAAAAAATAGCGAGAATTAATAAAAGGAGCTTTTTTAATATATTCATTGTAATCCTCCATGTAATTACTTAGATTAGGAAATCATAATAATAGATTATCTCTGATTATAAAATTTATTCGTTAGAATTATAAGCTGATTTCAAGCCCTCAAGATCATACAATAGTTCCGATTGGAAATTGTGAATACAATCATTTAATGGTTTTGCTATTTAAGATTGTAAGATATTTTAATGAGAGTAGTGAAAAATGTAATTGAATTATACTATTGTAAATGAATTCTAAAAGGAATTGTAACTAAAAATGTTATAAAAATATCACACTGTTTATTTGAGTACAGCGTGATGTTCTCATAACATTTTTAAATTTAAAATATAATAATAGATAGAATTTAACATAAATATATAAAAAGTAAATAAAGAAGTTAATAGTTAATTAAAAATCGTTGTCTATGATTATCAGCACAATAAAAATATAATAAATAAGCATTTTTAAGTAAATGTTACTGGACTAGTGCCAAAAATTATTATAGATGAACCATAGTCAAGAGGTTTTATAGTATGTTGAGGCGATTGGGGACCAAGACGTATTAATTCCTGCAACTGCTGATCGCTATCGATGACTATTATAATAACTCTACTATTTGGTGAGTCAATTTTAGCATTTATAGGTGAGCCTATTTTTAAATTTGCATCTCTTGCGCTGTATATTCCTTGACTAAGCGTTTTGCCAACTTGGCCATAGGCAAGTTGCGATATGGTAGCAGATGAGATTAATAAAAATATAAAAATTAATATAACATATCGTTTCATTGAAACTATCAACCTTTCATAGATTTATATTATTTAAATAATGTATTAATTATTATGTGAATATTAAGTGAAATTATTCAAAGGAATTAATCAAGAGTTGGTGGATTTTATAATTAGATTAAAGGTAGTTCAATCTAATTTATTAGATAAAGCTAGAGAATTTGTTAGTTTGGGATTATAGCCAAAGAGATATGTGTGAATAAGTTTGGGATTTGAAACGTATCGGAAATAAATGGTATTAATAAATTTTAGATATTATAATGTTGTAGGAAATAAATGTATAAACATATTTAAATATAAGTTCATATATTATTAACTAGAATAAATAATACTAAAGGAAGAGTAGAATGCAATCTTCTTACGAAGCTTCAGCTGACAAAATAGAATTTACAGAAATATTAGGTAGGTATTCATTTAAAACATCTATAGATAATGGAGCAATAGATGGAATTGTAAATTTAACTGAGCTAGCTCCAAATGGAGTTGTTGGTCGATATCCGTATATTTATGGATATTATAATGCAAGTATATTAACTCTAACAGGGATATGGTCAACAGTATCTTATCCTTATGCGTACCCTGAAAGCGCTTGTGTATTTGGCGCGTTTAAATTTTATTTCTATAAAAAGAATGGAAAGATAGGATTTAATGGCACATGGGGATGTGGACGTAATCAATATGGAGGTCTTAATGGTGTTGATTATTGGAATGGTGTAAAAATAGAAAATCAAAATTGATTATTCACAAATTCCTATTCTAATCGATATGATATAGATTATAGATAGTTTTTTGGAGGTTATTATAATGGGTTACTATGTCAAAGTAGAACCAGATGTAAAGATCTATGTAGAAGACCTTAATGAGGGTGCCGATAAAACAATTTTATTTATACACGGTTGGCCAGGAAGTCATAAACTGTTTGAATATCAATTTGATGTTTTGCCAAAGATGGGATATAGATGCATTGGTATAGATACAAGAGGATTCGGAGAGTCAGATAAACCATATAAGGGCTACAATTTTGATACCTTGTCAGACGATGTTAAATGCGTAATTGATACATTAAAGTTGAAGGATATAACATTAGCAGGACATTCAAATGGAGGCGGAATTGCTGTTAGATATATGGCTCGTTATAAAGGTTATGGAGTATCAAAACTTGCTCTTTTTGGGGCAGTAGCTCCAAGTCTTATTAAACGTCCCGATTTTCCTTATGGTTTAGATAAAGAAACAGTTCTGCAGCTAATTGAAGGAACGTATACCGATAGATCTAAAATGCTTCAAGGATTTGGGGATATGTTTTTTTATCAACATATAACAGAAGCTTTTTCACAGTGGTTCTTTCAATTAGGATTACAGGCAGCGGGATGGTCAACAGCAGCAATTGCAAAGGCCTGGATAAATGAAGTTTTCTTTTCTGATTTAGAAGAGATAGATGTTCCAACTCTAATTATTCATGGAATCCATGACAAAATTGTTCCATTCGAATTAGGACAGATACAAGAAAAGATGATTAAGAATTCTAAGCTTATTCCATTCAAATACAGTGGACATGCAGCGTTCTATGATCAACGTGAAGAATTTAATGAAGAGCTAATGAAGTTTATTGAAGAATAAGATTTTATAGTTAAGAAAATATTTTTATAAAAATATTTTGTATGAATAGTTACTTTAATACCGCATGATTCATTAATTTGGATTTGCGGTATTTTTTATTGAATAAATGTGCAGAATTGCTCGATAATATGCCTATTAACATAGGAGACCGGTAGTATTACATGGAATATCATGGTAAGATAATGAATAGGTGCAAAAGCACAAATGAAAAAAGCTGAAAATTGGAGGGCTTTATTATGGAATTATATAACTCCTTCGATTTCATTGGGGAACAATCATATATAATGGTAGACAATGGGATCGCTACTGAAATCAGTAAGTTATTTATTGAAATGACTGAATATTCAGAGGAAGAACTATTAAATAAAAATATTAAAGAATTATTCAATATATTGAAAATCGGGCCTAATGCCGATTTAGAAGATATTGATGATGAGAAAGATTACTTTCTATTTACTAAATCATTAGATGCTAGGTTTATAAATATAGATGTGGCAGAAGGTGCATATGGAAAGGTGTATATTTTCTCAGAAAAACCAAATTCACGTCTTAATGTTAAATTCTCAGCAGTAGAAGCTCTATGCTCTCATAACAAATTTGGAATTGCTATTTTTAGCACGCCAGATCTAACTTTATTGAAAGCAAATCAAACTTATCTAAACTTTCTCGATAAACCATTTAATAGTATAGAAAATTCAATAGGTAAAAGATTAAATGAAATAATAAAAGGATGGACTGGAAGTTCATCAGAGGAAGTATGGAAAGACATACTTTCAACAAAGAAACCGTTTTACAGTGATGAATATATGTTTGAATTTGAAAGAGGAGTGACATATTGGGAGGCTAGTCTTGCTCCGGTTTTTGAGGATGGAACTTTAAAATATTGCATTGAAATTACAACAGATATAACAGAAAAAGTTTTAGACAGAAAAAGAATGGAAGAGCAAACAAAGGTTATTAAAAAACAAAATGAACAGCTGATGATGCAGGCAAACCTATTAAATCTTTCCCACGATGCTATCTTAGCTTGGGAGATTAATGGGTCTATTATATATTGGAACAGGGGAGCAGAGGAAAAGTATGGTTATAGCAGCGAAGAAGCTATAGGAAGTATTAGTTATGAACTGCTAAAAACTACATTTCCTATTAGCTTTAGCAGTATAAAATCAACACTTTTAAGTGATGGAATTTGGCATGCTGAAATAGAGCAAACAAAAAAAGATGGCAGCAAGCTTTTTGTTGAAACTAGATTGCAGTTAATAGTAGATGAGAATGGTAAACAAATTGTCCTTGAAACTAATCGTGATATTACTGAACGAAAAGAAATGGAAGTAGAGTTAAAGAAACACAGAAAATTGCTTCAAGCTATTGTTGATAATTCTCCTGATAATTTATCTGTAATCGATGGTGAAGGCGATTATCTATTTTATAAAAACCAATTCATAAAAAAAGTTGCAACTAAATTCAATAATATAGATGATATATATGCTGTAGCGAAACTTTATGACAGTAATGGGGATAAGCTTGCTGGTGAGAAGCACGTTGGATATCGTGTATTAAATGGGGAAACTGTAGAAAATGAAATTGTTATAGCTAAGTTAGATGATAAGGAATATTATGTTCTTTGCTATGCAACACCAATTTATGATTCAGAGGGGAATTTTTTGTGGGGAATTTGCTATAACAGAGATATAACAGATTTAATTGAAATGGATAAAGAGTTGAGAAGGCAAAAAAAATTGTTAGAAACCGTACTTGATAATATGCAAGAGTCAATTTATGTATTTGACAAAGATGGTAAGTATATAATTAAAAATAAAGTGGCTAGGGAACGTTTTTCTGGAGAGTTTAAAGAGTTAGGTGAAGGTTATAAAGTTACAGAACTTTATGATTTAGAAGGAAACAAAATGTCAATAGAGGAAACTCCAATATATCGTGTGAAATCTGGAGAAATAGTAAGAAATAATATTGTGAAGTTTAAAAAAGATGATATGGAATATTACAATATCATTAGTGGAACGCCGATTTATGATAATAGTTTTAACTTATTATATGGAGTGGTAAGTTTTCTTGATGTAACAGAGATGATGAAAAACCAACAAGATTTACAAGAAGTACAAGAAAAGTTGCTAGCTGTAGAGCGTGAAAAAAACGAAGGACTTGAGCAGGCAATGGAGATGAAAGATGAGTTTTTATCATTTATTTCTCATGAATTCAGAACACCACTTAATGTAATTAATACAGCTATACAAACTTTAAACTTAGTTTACTCAAATCAAATGACTGAGAAGATAAAAACATATATGGGAACTATTAAGCAAAATACTAATAGGCAATTAAGATTGGTTAATAATATTCTTGATATTACTCGTGTTAATGCAGGTCGGATCACGATAAATAAAAAGAATATAGATATAGTTTTTTTAACAAAAGCTATAACTGAATCTGTATATGAATTTGCATCAAAAAAGGGTGTAAGGTTAACTTTTGTATCAAAACTTACGAAAAAGATAATAGGGACTGATGATGAAAAATATGAACGAATTATTTTAAATCTTCTTTCCAATGCAATAAAGTTTACACCAGCAGGAAAATCTATTGTTGTAAATTTACATTCTGCGAAAACTAATATATGTATTGAAGTAAAAGATAATGGAATAGGTATACCAAGAAATAAGATAGATGTAATATTTGAAAGATTTGGGCAGGTAGAGAGTTCTTTATCAAGGCAGGCAGAAGGAACAGGTATAGGATTGTCATTGGTAAAGAGGTTTGTTGAAGCATTGGGTGGAAGTGTAAGTGTAAAAAGTAATTTAGGCAAAGGTACAACTTTTAAAATATTACTTCCTAATGAGAAAGTAATAGAAGAGAAAAACGAAAAACCAATGATTGATTTAATGACTGATAATAGACTTGTTCAAACTACCAATATAGAATTTTCTGATATATATTTATAACTATAGGTATTCAGATATGAATGTTTTATGGTGTAAATAATACAGTAATATAGTAGGTATAAAATTATTTGGAGGTGAATTATTATATTTTTTATAGAAAAAATAATAAGGAATAGGAGCTGGTAACGCATAGTTAAGCTCCTATTCTAATGAAACAAGTGACAACTACCATTTTGAGGAAATGGTCGGGGTGTAGTTAGTGGCAGCTATCAGATTGCACTATTATTATGTGAAAGAATGAGATAGATATTCTAATTATATTTTACAATAATTTCAGATTGCAGGGGATTATAGATGATTTAACATAGACTGTTTCAAAGATGGACATTTTGGAAAGAATTAAAATTAATAGACTATGTTAAATCAAAGGAGATAATACAATTATGATGTGTAGTGGAGAGCTATTAGAAGAAAAAGTACAGGAATTTTGCAAGAATAACAACAGGGATGAAGGACAAATATGGCAGGTTATAAATAATGTTCATACAAGGACGTATGGACGTAACATAATGTGGGAAAAGGAACAATATCAAAAAGAAAATAACTTGGAAGATATACCAATGGCTGAACAATTTGCTAAATTAAATTTGGTCCATAGAGCAATAGAAATATTAAAAGGGCTCCAAGAATGTATTAAAAATGGTTGGGAGTTAGAATAGAAGGCCTACTTCAATTAATATGAATATTAAAGTTAAATGGAAAATTAAGATGAAAATCTAAAGCCTAAGTATGGCTTTAGATTATGATGGTTTTGGATAAGGCTTTTAATTATTTGCTTTCAACCTTGAAATCTCTTAAGCAAGCTACAATGTTTCCATTACCTCGATGAAAATTTACACATTCGCAGCACTTACCATGTCTTTCGCAATTAATATTAGAGCATGTACAATTCTTTTCGTTACAACCAGCCATTTTGAATTCCCCCTATTATCTAGACAAAATATTTTAACTCATTAACAATTATAAACTAATTCCTATGAAATATATAGAAAAGTAAAGATGACTACTGAAATTTTAATGACGAGAATTTGTATGCATAAATTGTCTTTAACTTAAAAAGCTTATTAATTAAAGTTGTATTGTTCATTTTGTAGGTAACGAAATAATAAATAGATTAAAAGGTAATAATAGAATATTATAATTTAAGTCGAAAACTTAAAATAAAGCCAGAAAACACCCGTTAAGGTAGATTAAGTTGAAAATACTTAATCTACCTTTCTATTTATTTGATATTAACACAATGTTTATACAGAATAATGATAAAATTACAATATATGTTATAATTAAGAACGAGAATGAATTGATACTAGATAAGGTGAAGCTGTTATTTATGGAAATCTAGATAAAAAAGCAACAGATTACAATTTGAAAAATTGTCACTTAAATTTTTAGAAATTGTTCTATTTGGTCTCTATAAATAGCTATGTAATAAATTTATATCCAATAGAAGGAGTAATAAGATATGAAGAAGATAATTTCGGTAATGATATGTATTAGTACAATGTTTACATTAACATCATGCTATAAGGAACATAACACTAATTTTTTTGAGGAAGCATCACCATATACTAAGGAAGATGAAAGCAACTATAGCTATGAGGCTAATGATAATAAATTGGTGATTAGCAATAAATGCAGTAATTTAGAAATTACAAAGAGTGACACTAATGAAATAAAGATTAGTATGAGAAAATCTGTTGGAGGAAAAGATGAAGAAAAGTTGCAAGAAGCACTAGATAATATTAAATGCACATTTTCAGGTGATACTGTTACTATAGGGCCTGAAAAGGACGATGGATTTCTTGTAAATTCAAGAAATGTTGAATCTACAATTAGTATTCCTGAAAATATTACTGTGTTAGATTTAGAAAGCAGTGTTGGAAATGTTGGATTAGAAGGAAATTATAACGATTTAAAAGCTGACATCAAGACAGGAAATTTATCGTATAAAGGAGAACTAAAGCAGGGAAATATGACAGATAATGTTGGTAACATTAAGTTGGACTTACAGAGCTTGGATTCTGCGTATAAGTATAATATTAATGATAAGGTTGGAGACGTACAGATTAAAATACCTAAAGAAAGCTCCATCAATCTAACTGGTCCAGCTAATAGAGGTATTGAAGTGGGAAATGATGTTAAAATAGATAATAATAGTGCTACATTTAATATAAACTCAAAAGTATCAAATGTAAAAATAGATAGCTAAAGAGATTTGCAAAATTACATATGCAAATAAAAGGAGAAACAGCATGATGAATATTGATAAATTTAAATACTTTTCTTTAGATGCAGTAAAGAGTCTGAAACGAAATTCTACAACAACAATCGTTTCAGTAACTACTATATCTGCAACTTTCTTTATTAATGGATTATTTTTATTGTTTTTGCTATCAATTGGCAGAAGCTTTGAAAGTATTTCCACTGAGAATCAAGCTATGCAAGAAATGATTTTGATTCTAAGATGTTTTAAATTTGCAATTTTTATTGTAATACCATTAGTTTCAGTACTTTTAATTATAAATGCGATTAAAATAGTTCTATTCTCAAGAAGAAGTGAAATAAGTATAATGAAACTTATTGGAGCTACTAATTGGTTTATTAGATGGCCATTTATTATTGAAGGAGCATTTATAGGGATTGCAGGTGCTTTTGCAGGATATTTATCTCTGTTTTTCGTATATAGTTTTATTTATACTAAAGCAATGGAGTATGCACCGGATTTTAGCCTTTTAAAACCTACATTTATAACCAATATAATGCTTTTTCCATTTGAAATGTCTGGAATTTTTATAGGTTTTATAGGAAGTATAATAGCTTTAAGAAAATTCTTAAATGTATAAGATTCGATACTAAATGGATTAATTGTTTGAAGATTTACTATTATATAAAGTTGAAAAAATGATATGATGATTTACAGATAAATTAGTGTTATTTCTAAGAGATTTCACTACTTAATCAGAAAGAAATTTGTATGCAGTGTTCTAATAATTAAATTTATAGAAAGAAGGAAATAAATATGGAATTTAGTATTCGTCCAATGGAGGAAGAAGATTGGAATAGTGTTGCTAATATTTATATGGAAGGAATAAAAACTAAAAGGGCTACATTTCAAGCAGAAATTCCTAGATACCAAGATTGGGACAAGGGGCATTTAAATATAGGAAGGTTTGTTGCTACTAATAGTGATAATAGAATTATTGGTTGGATAGCGCTAAGCCCAACAAGTAGTAGATGTGTGTATAAAGGTGTTGCGGAAGTCAGCATCTATATTAGTGAATCTTGTAGGAGGAATAATGTTGGATATGAACTTATGAATAGAGTAATAGAGGAAACCGAAAAAGAAAATATATGGACACTGCAATCAGGAATATTTTCTGTTAATGAAGCAAGTATTAAATTACATGAAAAATGTGGTTTTAGAGTTGTTGGAGTAAGAGAAAAAATTGGATGTGATGCTGATGGAATATGGCATGATACTATTCTTATGGAGAGACGAAGTAAAATAGTAGGTATATAGAAAAGATGACAGTGCTAAGAGTTAACAATTATTAATTATTCTATATTTTATTTATGGCGATTAATTAGAGAAAACCATATTATTTAAGATAGATTTAAAATATAAGTGAATAATACGATATTCTTGATATGTGATATAATAATTAGAAGATAAAAAAAGGATCAACACAAAAGGAGAGAAGTAATGGACAGTACAGTTAATCACAATTATAAGAATCAAGGTATAAAATTTTTTAAGGAATGGGTAATTCCAATAGCAGTAGCCCTTATAATAGCTATGTTAATAAAGAATTTCTTATTTTTTAACATATATGTTCCTAGTGAATCAATGGTACCTACTATAAACGTCGATGATAAGATGGTTGTTACAAAAATATATAATATGGGCAATATTAAAAGGGGAGACATTATTGTATTCTATTCTGATGAATTAAAGGAAACACTTATTAAAAGAGTTATTGGGCTACCAGGAGATCACATTGTAATACATGATGGCATCGTTAATATAAATGGAAATGATATTAAAGAAGATTATGTAAAAAACAATGAAAAATATAATAGAACCTTTGATGTTCCAGAAGATAAGTTTTTCTTTTTAGGCGATAATAGACCTGATTCTTTGGATTCAAGAAGATGGAAAAACCCATATATAGATAAAAGTAATATAAAAGGTAAAGCTGTTTTTAGATTTTATCCATTTAGTAAAATGGGTTCATTATCACAGTAAAAAATAATAGTAAATAACATATTAAAAATCGCAGTATTCACAATAATATACTCTACTTAAAGTAACAGATTTTGATTTTTTTATCTGTCTGCTTTAAAGAGAATAGATTGTAAGTGAATTTGTGATTTTTTATAATTTAGCTCTAAAATTCTAAAAATAGTTTGGATTTCATTAATAAATAAAATTGATGTAGATGAGATTAAAATATAGAAATCTAATCTAAATATATATAATAGGTAATTAAAAATAATATAATAGAGTAATTGGAGGAGAGAATGAACAGATTAAATTTAATTTTACCAACTTTAGAAGATAAGAAAAAACTCATGGATTATAAAAGAGAGTTTATTGAAAATAATGACAGCATGGATGGTACAGCTGGATTAGGTATTGCTGAAACTTTTGAAGAATGGTATAGCGCATTTTGTGATAATTCAAAAGAAGAAACTGTAAGAGATGGCTTAGTTCCTGCAACTACATACATGGCTGTTTCTGTTAGCGATGGACATCTAATTGGAATGATTGATATTAGACACCGATTAAATGACTATCTTTTAAACTTTGGTGGTCATATAGGTTACAGTGTTAGAAAATCAGAAAGACGACAAGGATATGCAACAGAGATGTTAGGACTAGCACTAAAGGAATGTGTAAAATTAGGAATTAAGAAAGTATTAATCACTTGCAACAAAAATAATATTGGCTCTGCAAAAACAATAGTAAATAATAATGGAATATTGGAAAATGAAGTGGATGAAGGAAATAGGATTACACAAAGGTATTGGGTTTATTTATAATATCTGTAAAGTTTCAAATATTACTAATTCTTATATAGAATAGAATTCTTATAATAGCTAAATATAAATATTATTTAGTTTTATATAGTTAGTATAATTTCTATAAAAGGAGCGAATTAGTAATGAGAAAAAAAATAAACAGACTATTAGTGATAATAGTAGTTATACTATTAGCAATGACGAATTTAGCATATGCACAGCCAATACCTAAGCAGAATATACAATATGGACCTAAAATATCAGAATTAAAGAATAAACAAGATATTATAAAAAACTTCCAAGATATTAAAACTATAAGAACTAATATAGCTACTATAAATATAACTCAAAACTCAACAAATGAACAATTAATTGCAGTAAATACAAATATAAGAAATTATATTAATGAATATCAACAAGTTATTCGTAATTTAGAAGAACATAAGAGAACTTATAGTGATTCAAATTCAGATGTATTTTTTTCAGAACAAATATAATTTATAGCTCAAAGTTTTATTATAAGTCTACGTCACCAACAAAATTTAATACGAGGGCTTCAAGGAAATGAAGAAGAGGCCAAAAGGCTATTTTATTCAAGTTACTTAATACCTGCATACTACTATCTGACTTTAGGCGATGAAATGACAGCGTATATTGATAACTATTTTACTCTACCATCTTAAACTTAAAGAAAATTTTAAACAAGTTTATAATTTTATATCCAAAGGTCGCATATCAGAATTATATGCGATCTTTTTATATTATAATATTTATAGAATGAAAAATATTACATTAAATCATGTAAAGAAAGTGGGGATTAATATGAAAGTAATAGATTTAACACATACCATTTCAGAGAATATGCCGGTATATCCAGGAACAGAGAAACCTAAATTAGAAGTTGCAAGTACCTATGAGAAAGATGGTTTTAAGGAAACATTGTTAATTATGTTTTCTCACACAGGAACGCATATGGATTCTCCGTCGCACTTATTTTCTCAAAGAACAACTTTGGATTCATTTAATGCGGAACAGTTTGTTGGAAAAGGCATAGTAGTTGATTGCAGCAATTTAAAAGAAGGTCAAAAGATTACGATGAAGTATATTGAAGCTGTAAAAGAAAAAGCAGATATAGCACAGTATATTTTGTTTTATACAGGTTGGGATAAATACTGGGGGACGGATGCTTATTTTGGAAATTATCCATATATTACAGAAGAAGTAGCTGAATACTTAATAAAAAGTAAGAAGAAAGGGGTAGGAATAGATGTTATAGGAATCGATCCTATTAAAGATGAAAATTTAACTATTCATAAAAAGCTTTTTGCTGAAACAGACATAGTTGTAATAGAAAATTTGACATCTTTAGATAAAGTGGGAAATGACATTTTTACATTCTGTGCTCTTCCAATAAAATTTAAAGATTCGGATGGAGCGCCTGTTCGTGCAATAGCTATTCTAGAGGATTAGTTATTCAAGTAGAAAGGAGGGATAAAATGAATTGTATTATTAAATCTCTATACCTATGTGTTAAGGATATGAATAGAGCAATTGATTTTTATGAAAATTTATTTGAGCAAACTGTAACCGTTCGAGATGAGATTTATAGTGTGTTTGATATTAATGGTTTTCGTCTCGGCTTGTTTGCTTATGAAAAAGTTAATGAAAAACATGTTTTTGGAAATAATTGCTTACCAAGCTTAGAAGTTAATAGTTTTGATGTTCTTAAAAAGAAATTAGAAAAATTAGAAATTGTATTTCCAATAAAACAGATTGGAGATAATTGGGTTGCTGAATTTAAAGATAGTGAAGGTAATCATATTGAAATAACAACTCCTATAACAAATTAGAAGTTTGAAAATAAAAAGCAGTAGATATAAAAAGTGAATTATTAAGAACTGAAAAGTATAAATTTTATCTATGTGTAAAAGTTTATGTAACATGCAAGTATTTATAAATAAGGTGCATATTAAATCAAACTTGCTTTAACATGAATTAAGTTTATTATTGTTTTAAAAATAAAATACAATGAGGCTTTTTGGTTAATATGACTATAATTGTTGAATAATTGCACAATAAATATTATAATGTAATTAATGGAATAATTAGGTTTGAAAGAAGTTGAAGGAATTTATTTGATGATCTAACACATAATGAAAATTGATAAACATACATTTCCAATTTTACATCTCTGATTTATTAAATAAAATTACTTCTCTTTATATGTCGATGTAATTATTCTAAATAATATAAATAATAATTAAGAGGTGGGTATTATGGGAATAAAAAAAATGATTGCAAATTTATTATTAAGTCTTTCAAGATCTATGACTAAATCCCCTATGGTGTCATTTGTATCAGCTGGAATTGAAGATATGCCAGAGTCTATGAAGAATTTAAGATAATAAGCGTTAACAATCAATTAACATTATAAAGGGGATGTAAATTGGAAGTGCAATATATTGATGCATTAATTACTATTTTTCAAAGTATATTATTTACTTGTATAGTTAATTATTGTTTGGAAGATGATAAAATAAAAGACAACAAAAAATTAATTTTATGTATAATGTTATTATCGGTAGATGGATTTTCTATTACATACTTATTTGGAAATTCATCAGTATGCATATTTGTAACACATGGGTTAAGTATACTAATTGTATATTTGATTTTTGGAAAAAGGATGCTGAAACCAATAGTAGCTTATAGTTTAATATATTCTATAGTAGTAATTTGGATATCTGTATTTAGTAATATATCATATTTAATATTAAATAATTTTTTGATACACGATATCGATATATTAAATATTACGCTTGTATATATTTCTCAAATATTCTTATTTGTTTTATGCTTTTTATTTAGAAGCAAGATTAGGCAGATTTATAAGCTATTACTAGACGAAAGTAACTCCGTACAATACATAATTATAATAAGTTTCTTTCCTGATTTTTTGATTTCTTTATATAATATTTCAGATAATATAGAGCCTATATTATCAAGAAATATTATACTTATAGCTTTAATTGCATTTATAATCTTTAATGTAATAGATTTTAGAAAGACAAAGAAAAATTCAGATGAAATACATAAATTAAATAGAATTTTAACATCAAAAAATACTGAGCTTAAAAATATAAAAGATAATTACAATCTAAATATTTTAAGCTTATATGAACTTTGTGATATGAATATGTATCAAGATACGTCTAACTTATTGAAAAAAATTATAAATACATACCAAAATAGCGGAAATGTTTATGAAAAGGATGCTGAGGGTTCTTCACTTTTATCTCTAGCGACTAAACATGTTACAAGAGATGATGTAAAAGTTATTGTATCAGATAATGCTAATTTTAGGTTAACAACAATGAAAGAGATGGATTTATATCGAATAATAATTAATATAGTCAACAATGCGGTAAAGGCTATGAAGAATAAGGGAACTATAATTGCTGAATCATACGAGGATTTAAACAATATAGTTATAAATATAGCAAATGACGGGGAAAAGATTCCCGATAACATAATTAATAAAATTTTTGATTCTGGATTTACTACTAAAAATAATAATAACAAGAATCATGGCTATGGTTTAAGTATAGTAAGAGAATTAATTGAAAAGCATAATGGAAGAATTAAAGTTGAAAGCAATGAATATATGACTAAATTTACGATTGTGCTACCAATAAATGTGGCTGCATAATTACATATATATTTAGATAATAAAGGAACATCTTTTTAATAAAAACAGCTATTGGACTTTTTCACTATATCTGAAAGTGGAAATCCAATAGCTGCTTTTTTATTCCCTTTATGAATTGTAACTTCCTAAATAAGTCTTTTCCATGAATCATATCGTCAAGGGGCATAATGTCTACAGATTTAACTTAAATATAAATTTCTAGATAATAAAAAAGGCAGCAACTTTCGTTGCCACCAAGTCCATTTTGCAAAATTAGTATAACTTAAGTTATCTATAGAAATCAAGGGGGAGTAGTTAAAATAATTTAGCATATAGAATTAAATAAATAGCTCCAATATTATACTGTAGCTCATAATTAAAGATTGGTTATGCCAGTATTTACAATTTATGATATAATTTATTTATATAAAATTAGAAGAGGCAGATGATTTTTGCAGTATGGGGGAAAAAATGAGTGATAAAAATAAGGGCAAAGTTACTTTATATTTGATGAGGCATGGTCAAACTATTTTAAATAAAGCAGGAAGGACTCAAGGATGGTGTGATGGGGTTCTAACTAAGGAAGGAATTGAAGTGGCTGTAAATACGGGACTAGGACTTAGTGATGTGAAGTTTAAAGCAGTTTACAGCAGTGATCTAGGAAGAGCAATAAAAACAGCTCAAATTGTCATAAAAGAGAATAAGGCAAGTGGGGACTTAGAACTAAAAGAATTTGAAGGCTTAAGAGAAGTATATTTTGGAAAATATGAAGGAGAGTTTGAGAAAATAAAGTTTAAGGCGATACTTGATTTCCTTAATGTAACTTCATTTGAAGAAATGGCAGAAAAATATGATTTTCAAAGGGCATATTGTGATTCATGTGCTGCATTAGATGAAACGCATGAGGCTGAAGATTATAATACAGCTTTAAAAAGATTTGTAACAACTATAAATAATATATGCATTGAAAATGAAGAAGATGGTGGAGGGAATATTCTAATAGTAGTTCATGGAGGAATGCTTAGAGTATTTATTGAACATTTAGATAAAAATTTCGATATAAGGAATATGGATAATTCAAGTATATCAAAAGTTGCATATGAAAACGGAAAATTTAAGGTTGAATCTGTAAATGATAGTAGTTATAGCGAAAAAGGTAAAGCTATGCGACAAATACTAAAATAATGAGATGCTTAGTACTTATTTCGGGGAGCCATATGCATAAGTCCAGAGCTTAGTTGGAGTATCTATAATGAATAGTATTTAGCCAAGTTTAGCTGGTATAGATTCAATCTCAAGAGTAGGAGTACTAATAATATTAACATATTAGAACGACGATGATAGCATTACAAACTCATACGTATCATTGAAGTAATTAATCAGTTTTCATAACTTCTATGATTATTTAGTAAGTGAACATTAGCATGTTGGGGGCTGGCAAGTCATGAATTAGGTGGCAAGTTGCTCCTAAATGAAACATTGCACCTTTAATATTCCCCTGGAAATATTCATTTAAAAGTTAGTAAGCTAGGTTCTTAGTTGAAGATAAGATGTAGTAGCTCAATGGCAAAAGAGATATTGTGAAACATGGGTTTAAAGAATATAATGTATATATAAGTAATTAAAGTTAAAATATTGTTTAAATAGAGGTGTGAATTTTGAGTAAAATTAACAGAAAGGTATTGCTAGGGATAACTTCATTAATGTTGTTTGCTTTAGGAATATTATTTGGAATTTCATTAGGCGGAAATCCTAGTTACGGGGACCTTATATTAAAGTTTATAGGTTTAGGTACATGGTCAAATGTTGATACAGGGCTACATTATACAGCAATTATATCTTTAATATTTTTAATACCGGCAGTTGTTTTTGGATATATGTTTTTAAAGGAAACTTTAGAATTAGTAAATATGAAGGGCAAGAGAAGAATAGAGACTTTAGAATGTAAATTAAGTATATTAATAGTTTTAATAAGCACCTTTATTTTGCCGGGGAAAATAGAACAGAATGTGGGAAGCTTTTTTGAGTACGCGTTTGGCTTTCCTTTAAATTATTGGTCTGTATATCAAGGAGACGGAAGAAGTTCTTATTTATTCGGTAACTTATTTAATGGAAATATTGGAATGAACATTAATATAGTAAATTTATTCCTTGATATAGTGATTATCTATTATTTCTTATTAATAATAAGAAAAGTATTTATAAAATTATATGCCGTATATAAAAAATAATTAATTGAGAGGATTATTTAAATATGGTGATATTCAGAAATGAATTCACCATATTTTTTTCGTATGGAAATTCCATAAAATGTAAGTTTGGTATGTTAAATATGAAGTATTCTTTAAAATTAAAGTGAATATCAATTAATATATAAAGGAAGTATAAAAAACTTAAATAGCATATTATAAGAACGTATTTATAATTATTAATATAGAATTTAGAATAATTTTCTTTTTAAAAGTAATCCTATAAATTAGATAGAATTACAGGAGGTTTTAGAATGAAGCTATTAAAAAAATTTATAATAATAATTACAGTAACAGTTATAGTAATGGAAACCTTAATTGAAGCAGTCCCATTAAATAGTCATAACAATTCAACAAATCCAGTAAATGTAGGAGTAGTTTTTTATAGATTCGATGATCCTTATGTTATCGATTTAAGGCACAGCCTAGAAGATATTGAATCACGAAATGAAGGAATGGTTAAATTTAATTTTTACAATAGTGAAAATAACAGAGATATACAAAATCAAACCATTAATAATCTTCTAGAAAGCGGAAATATTGATCTTCTCATATTAAGTTTAGTGGATTTGGTAAACGATCCCAAAGAACTAATTAATTCAATCAAAGAAAAAAATATTCCAGTAATTTTTGCTAGTAAAAGAATACTTAAGGTAGATGAAAATATAGTTAAATCATATGATAAAGCTTATTATATATTGCCAGATTCAGAGCAGGCAGGGAGGCTACAAGGAAAATTGTTAGTTAATTTATGGAATGCAAATAAAAATACTATAGATACAAATAAAGATAAGATTATGCAGTATATAGTATTACAAGGAGGAATTAATAGTAATGGTAATGAGTCAACAGATAGAACTAAATATTGCATTATGATAATCAGAGATGCTGGAATAAAAGTTGAACAACTTGCATCAGAATTTTGTAATTGGAGCGAGGATTTAGCTAGAGATTCAACGGATGCTTTATTGACTAGATATGGAAATAAAATTGAAGTAGTAATAGCTAATAACGATACTATGGCAGTTGGAGCTGTAAAAGCTTTACAAAAGCATGGATATAATAAAGGCGATGGTACAAAAACTATACCAGTTGTTGGAATTGATGCTATTCCAGAATCACTATATTTCATACAAAAAGGATATATGGCAGGTACTGTTTTCCAAGATCCAGATGTTATGGCAAATGCCTTTTTTGACGTTGCAATGCATTTATCAGGCAGAACACGTTTTGAATGTCCTAAGGAGTATCGATGTGATGAGAGTGGAAGAATAATTCAATTACCATTTAAAGAATATATGGCTTAGACTAAAAGTATGTTTATTAAATTTAAAAACGATGTTGTTTTGATGATGAATTTTATTTATCTCGAAGTTAATAATTATAAATTGGTGGTAAATAAAATTTATAGTTAAAAAATTAACAATGAAACATTCCATATTATGACCCTTGTGGCTACAAAAGTATATCACTCATTTCTGATTGGAAGGTATTTCATAGTCCAGATATAGTTTATGATTGTGTTAAATATGTAAAGGAATGCAAACCAAATAATTCTATACGAATGAATTAAGTTACTTAGAGTTTATATTTAATAGTTTCAATATAGAATACTTGTAAATAAATACATTTATAGTATAATGTGTACATGTAATGATAAAAGAGAAGTGATTTATATATTGCAATTAAATTTCTACATTTTAGGCTTTTATTTAGCACTGCGAGTTCCAGAATCTTAAATATCGCAGCATATATATGGGGGAATATACATGGGGACAGCAGTATTGATAGCAATTTTTTAAGTTATTGCAGTTGTAATATTTCAGACGGTTTTCACAATAATTGAAGCAAGAGCTGAGAGTAGATGACTCTGAGCAAATATTTTATATATTTAAGTAGATGTAAAGATGAATGTTTGCAAATAATCATGCACTAATAATAAGGAGTTGTGTTATGATGTTAATTGGAATTTTACCTGTATTTACATTAATTATATCTGGAATTATATATTTTGGAGTGAAAGTATTAGAGCGTTTATTAAATAAAAGCATAATGGGATATGTAATTTTATTATTAATAATTGCTTTTATAGGTATTTATGGGCTTTTATATTTTTCAGAAGATGATGGATGTGGTGGAGGAGCAATATTTTTACTTTTATCTATCTTTGCAATAGATTTCTTTATAATCACTTTTTTCATAATTGAAAAGTTATATAAGAAATTCAGAGCGCGGTTACGATAAATTTAGGTGAATTGTGGACAAGAAATACATTCATTAGAAAGGGAGTTAAATTAACGTGGATAGAAAGATAAAAATTTTTATTGCAGGTGATTCTACAGCTGCTACAAAATTACCAGATGAAAAACCAGAAACAGGATGGGGAGAAAGAATTGGAGAATTTTTTACTAATGATATAGAAATTTGTAATTTTGCTATCAATGGAAGAAGTTCTAAAAGCTTTATAGATGAAGGGATATTAAAAAAGATATCTAAATTAATTGAGGCGGATGATTTTTTATTTATAGAATTTGGCCATAATGATAAAAAAGAAAATGAGGAATTATATACAGATCCATTTACAACATATAAGGCTTATTTAACTGAATATATTAAAGTTGCTAGAAATGCTGGTGCTCACCCAGTATTATTAACATCTATACATAGAAGAAATTTTGATGAAAATGGCATTTTAAAAGATACACATGGAGATTATCTTGTAGCTGTAAGAGACCTTGCGGCTGAATTAAACGTACCATTAATAGATATGGGTGAAAAAAGTAAGCGTTTATTTGAGAAAATAGGAATAGAAAAAACTAAAGAGATATTCTTATGGCTTAAACCAGGTGAAAATCTTAATCATTCCGATGGGATTCAAGACAATACTCACTTTTCGGAAAAAGGAGCAAAGGAGATAGCGAGACTAGTAGTAGAAGGAATAAAAGAAAATTACATAGAATCATTGATAGGGCGTATGAAATAATCAGGTGTATTACGATGTAGCCATTAATAATTATCATCATAATGTGTGTTACTTCTCTAAAGTTACTAAGTGAGATGATCTCTAAGGTATAGACGATATGTTTTATTTTATGTAATATATTACAATTCATAGTGCACAGTTTAAAATTGCGGATAAAATTATTGCAATATTTTTAGAATTATTATGAAGAATTATTTTTACAACTTATGTATTTATTTTATTATGAAAATTGCTATAATAATTTAAAATTGGATGATATTCACTGGAAAGAATCGGAAAGTAGAAAAATAGTTATAAATTATAATGTGTGAGAGGTGTTAAAATTGAAAATTAACAATAAAGTATTTTTTATAGCAAGCATTATATTTAGCGGACTCACAATTATTTCAATATTTTTTATTCATAGTGATATTTCATTTATATTTCTAGGGTTTTCTCTATTATTCGGTGGTTTAGATGAAGTTAACTTATTAAAAGGTATAAATTCGGAAGAGACTAATAAAAGGAATAAGACTGGTGGAATAATTGCGATAGTCGCAGGTTTATTTATAATAATTACTTATATTGTTAGATTGTTATCTTAGATGAGGAGTACTTTCAAGTTATGTAAGATATTTGCGATTAAGTGGGATATATTATATACAAAGAATATTGTAATAAATATCAGGCCGTTTGAAGAAAATTAAGAATTATATTGTTTACGAGATTTGTTATAAGCAATTAAAAATAGTGAAATAAAAGAACTAATGGAATTTAAGCACATAATTTCATTAGTTCTTTTATTTATTAAAATAATCTCTTGATTGTGATTATTAATTATATTAAATCTCTAAGCCATTATTGATTCAGCATCATCATTCATAGAAGTTGCTTTTTTGCTGTGTAGGCAATAATATAAGAAAATGCAGAGAACTGCAACTGCTGCCATCATCATATATAAGCCACGATATCCTATTAATGGGACAAAGTAACCTAAGATAAATGGTCCAATACCAACGCCTAAATCTTGAAATATAAAATTAGTAGATGTAGCTAATCCTATACGATGTTTTGGTGAAACCTTTATTGCAATTGCTTGTACACTAGACGAAGTTGTACCATAGCCAAGACCTAGTATAGCGGCAGCTAATAAAAGAGTCAAGCTTTCATGAGTTTGACTAAGGAAAAATAAAGATAAGGCGAACAATGCTATTGCTGGATACATAACAAAATTCTCACCTTTTTTATCAAACATTTGTCCAGTGAAAGGTCTTGAAAGCAAAACAAATACTGCATAAACGATAAAGAAGAGGCTTCCAACGCTCATTAAATTAATTTCTTTAGAATAAGAGCTTATAAAAGTAAGTATGCTTGAATAACCAAGAGCAATTACTCCAGCAATAATTGAAATAGGAATAGCTTTTATTTCAAAGAAATTATGCAAGGAAAACTCTTTATTATTATTTGAATGTCCTTTTACAATTTCTAACTTTGGAATTTTTATAAAAAAGACAGCAAAAAAACTAAGTATTAAGAAAATAATACATACAACAAAATTCATATAAAAGTTTGAATGCTCAGCAATAAACATGCCTAGAAAAGGTCCAATTGCAGCAGCAATAGTAAGACTTAATGCATAATAACCAGTACCTTCTCCACGACGTTCATTTGGAATTATCTTTGCTACAATAGTTCCAGTTGCTGTCGAAGCAATTCCCATTGCAGCACCATTTAAGAAACGATTAATGAATAGAAATACCATACTATTCACTAAAAAATATAAAAATGTAGTAGCTAAAAATAAAATAAATCCGATATAAAGCATTTTATTCCATCCAACTTGGTCAATATATCTTCCAGAGAAAATACGTGAAAGAAGTACTCCTATTACAAATATACCAGAAGCTAATCCAGCCTCACTTGGTGATGCATGAAACCTTTCTGTTGCAAATGTGGTTATAGTAACCATCAATAAATAAAATGTAAAATAAAGAAAAAAGTTTGCCGTCGAAACAATTAAGAAATTTTTCGTCCATAATTTAGGTTTATCCATTTTTTATATCTCCTTTTCATCCGTAATGTTTTTTTGTATTTTAGGAAGTGTCTCAAATGTTATGATTTGATCATTTTCTGAAATACCCTTTACCACGTCATTTTCTAATTGAGTTATTCTTTCACGGCATACATCATAAAGTTCTTCACCGATTTCAGTTAGCTCAATTATTTTTTCACGTCTATCCTTACCGGATATTGTTTTTACTATTAGTCGTTCTTCTAAACGTTGAACTCTTCGTGTTATGCTAGGCTTTTCGATATTATAGTAGTTAGCAATATCTACTAGGGAAGATGGTTGATTATTTTTTAGATATAGAATAACCTGCCATAATGAATAAGAAAGATCATGTTCACCTAGTAATTCATTTAGCTTACTTATAAGAGGTCGATGTAGTGAAAAAAAGCGTTGAAATAGTCCTTGCATATTATACCCTCCCGAAAATATATAGTTACCATGGTTAACTATTACCCAGGGTAATTATACTATTTTTATTTATAATGTCAAGTCGATTATATAGAAATATTGGAAATCTAATTAAAACTGAATGGATAAACATGCCAAGGGTGCGCCATGCAGGTACATATTTTATATTGTTATCATGTAATACACATTTAAAGAATAAGCTCAATTTTTGTGCTATGGATTAAATTTCCACTGAGGAAATTGTATTTAGTGAAGAGCGCTTAGATGTGGCCGCCAATGAAGGGAGAATAAAAGTAGTGAAGGAATGAAAAAATATCTTTTATTCACTAAGTTATGAAAAAGTGAAGAAGTGAGCGTTGGTGAGAGTTTTGTACATATAATTTAAAGCTGGATTTAAGTGAAATTACTTTGCATGTCTGCAATATTACCTTGACAGACAAAGTAATGTGTTATATATTGTATTCAAGGAGGTGAGTATATTGTTTAATTCTAAAATATCCTCTGATTTAATAAGGGGACATATAGATACAATTATTCTAAAACTTTTGCTTGGAGGCGATAAGTATGGGTATGAAATATCTAGAACTGTGCATTCGGCTTCCAATGGTGAATATGAACTTAAAGAAGCAACTATGTATTCAAGTCTTAAAAGATTAGAGTCAGAAGCATGTGTTATATCTTATTGGGGTGAAGAAACCCAGGGTGGAAGAAGAAAATATTATAAAATTACTGATAAAGGTAAAGAATTATATATTGAAAATAAGAAGAATTGGGAAAATGCAAAGAAAATATTAGATAATTTAATTTAAGAGGTGAAATTAAGATGAGTGAAAAATTAAGAAAGCACTTGGATTATATATTTACTCCATATAATGATTTAATGGCAGTTAGGGAAATAAAAGAAGAGTTATTTATTGACTTGCAAGAGAAATTAAATGACTTAAAAAATAATGGATATGATGAAGATGAAGCATATAATAAAACTATTGAATCTATTGGAGAGGTATCAGAAATTGTAGAAAGTATTACTTCAAAAACTAGAGAGTTACAACAACTTGTTGGTATTGATTTTTCCAAGAGCCCTTTGGAAGATTCGGATTTTAAAGGCGTAGAGATAGTTAATGGAAAGTTTAACTATAGTGCTCTTAAGAATGCCGATTTTAGTAATTCTAACTTAAGAGATAGTTCATTTAAATGTAGTGATTTAAGCAATGCTAATTTTGATGGAGCTAATTTAAGTGGTGCAAAAATAAATAAAGCAAGTCTAAAGGGAGCAAGCTTTAAAGATACAATTTTAGATAATACAGATTTTAGTTACTCAGATCTATCAGGATTATGTTTTGATGGTCAGAAGCTAAATGGTACAATATTTGATTACTCAGGACTTAGAGGAACAAGTTTTAAGAATGCAATATTAAGAAATGTTTCCTTTAAGACAGAAGTTAAGAAAGCTATTTTTGATGGCGCAACTATGGATAAACTTACTTATGCAATCTTAAAAGGCTTCAAAGCTAAGTTAGACAATGTAACTATAATATAGTGGAAGCGATAGCTAAGGCCACAATAAGTATTGTTATATAATGCAATGAAAAATAAACAGAAAAATCCCATTATTCAAGATGATGATGGGATTTTTTTAGTTATAAGTTTGGTTAATTAAAATTACAGAGCTTAAAGCAAATAAAATCATAAATATTATTGCATTGATTGGAACAAGTTTAGTTATTTTATTGTTAGCATTTTTAGTTTTGGTTAATAATTAGAAATTTGAATTTTATAGAACTAAAGGTTTAAAGGAGCTAAGAACAAATATAATTGCTGTGTCATTTCTAAATAATAAAATATCATTAAATTTGCAAAATATATTAGTGTAAGTGTAAATATTTTTAAGGAATCACGAAATACTTCAATTACAAAAATGTGTTATAATTTACATATATTACGTGAAAGGCGTGAAGATATTATGAAAAGAAAAATTATTGCATTTTGTAGTGTTTTAGTTTGTTGCATTGTAGCTTTTTTAATTTTTTATCATAATACACAATATAATAAATATACAATAAAGGGTGCCGCGTACATTACAGAAAAGAATAAGCACTTAGTTGGGGCGGAAGTTGTAGATGGAAAAGGGCAGGTAGAAGAATATGATGAGCATAACATGCTGAAATATAGTAAAACTATAAAAAATATACCTGATGAAATGAATCTAGTGGATTCAGCTTTGATTAGTGACTTTGTAACAAAAGAAAAAAACAATGAATATATAACTCCAGAGATAATAGAGACAAATGGCAGTATAGGTGTATTTACGAAGGATGATGGTAGTGGTTGGAAACTAAATAAAGGAGATTCATTAGTATTTAATTTTAACAAATATCAATCAAAAGTAACGAATAATCAAGCAGCAGTAATCGGATATGTAGTAAATGGGAAGATGGTAAAAGGAGAAAATTTTAAAGATTTATCAGGGGATTATAAAATAACAGCAGACGAGCCCGGAGAATACTATATATACACAATTGATGCTAGCTCAGAATATCTTGCATTCAAAGAAGGAAGCATTAGTGTTCACGAGTGTTAATTTACCTGGAGTTTGAAATGTAAAGACAAGAAGTGTATCGTAATATAAAGGTAATTAAAAGATAAATAGTAACTTTGTTGGAGGAGATAATGTTTTCGCATGATAATATTCAAAGATTTAATGAAACTGAAATTAAGATATATAAGTTTATTATTAATAATGAAGAAAAAATACCTTATATGACTATTCGAGAATTAGCTAATGCAATTCAGGTATCAACATCGACGATTATTAGATTCTGCAATAAGTTAGATTGTGATGGGTATAAGGAATTCAAAGAAAAACTTAAGAAATATGTACATAGAATTCAGGAAATACCACCACAAAGTGATTTGACTGAGATGTTAAATTACTTTAAGAAAACTAACATTAACTCCTTTGAGCAGAAAATAGAGCAAGGTGCAGAGTTGATTAGAAAATCAGAAACAGTGTTATTTTTAGGTTCAGGTTCATCTGGTGCACTTGCGAAATATGGGGCAAGATATTTTTCTAATTTGGGGAAATTTTCAATGGGATTAGAAGATACATTTTATCCAATTACAAAGGATATGAAGACCACAGTGGTAATTGCACTTTCGGTTTCTGGAGAAACAAAGGGTGTTATAGATTTAATAAATCAATTCAAAGTTAGTAAATGTATTATTTTGAGTATAACGAATCAGTCCAATTCTACTATTGCTAAGATGTCAGATTGGAATATTTCATACGATATGGACATGCATCAAGCTAATGGTGGATATAATGCTACTACACAAGTACCAGTGTTATTTCTTATAGAAGCATTGGCAAGAAGAATATGAATCTTGAAACATCTTGTTACTAGATATGTAACAAGATGTTTCTTATACTATTGATAAACGCAATTACGAAAAAAGGAGGATTATAATATGAAAACAGAATTAGAAAAATGTATGGCAGGAGAAAATTATAACTGTCATGATGAAATTTTTTTAGGGTTTAAAAAGACAGCAAGAGCATTACTTTCAAAATATAATAGTCTTAGCTATGAGAATAAGGAAGAAAAAAGAGAAATTCTAGGACGCCTTTTTGGTAGAACAGGGAGTAATGTATCTGTCGGATCTCCATTTATATGTGATTATGGTTGCAATATCTATATTGGTAATAATGTATCTGTAAATATGAATTGTACTTTTGTAGATTGCAATAAAATTATTATAGGCAATAATGTACTAATTGCATCTAATGTACAAATTTATACAGCAACTCATCCAATAGAGTTAGAGGATCGATTGGTAGAAAATTGGGATTCAGAAGCTGGAGAATATTTTTGCCATACTTATGCACGTCCCATTACTATAGGCGATGGATGTTGGATTGGAGGCGGAGTTATTATTTTACCTGGAGTTAATATTGGAGCTGGAAGTGTTATAGGGGCAGGCAGTGTAGTAACAAAGGACATTCCTGAAAATAGTGTAGCAGTTGGAAGTCCGTGCAGAGTAATTAGAAAGATTAATGGAGCACAATAATATTATAAAGCTGCTAAAAAAATATCTTTTTAAAATAAAGAGTGGTAATTTGTCTAATATGTTATAATTGTATATAAAAAATGTACTAAGCCATGAAGAGAGGGAAGTATATAAATGATTAAAGAAATTGAAATGCGTAGAAGCATAAGAAAATATAGTAGTAAACCAGTAGAAGATGAAAAAATAAATGAATTACTTGAAAGTGCAAGGCTTGCTCCATCAGGTAACAATACTCAGCCTTGGCATTACATAGTAGTGAAATCTGAAGAAATGAGACAAAAAATAGTAGAAGCTTCTCATAATCAAAAATGGATGTTTACAGCTCCAGTATTTATTGTATGTGTTGCAGATATACGTTGCAGAATTAAAGAAGGGGATGTGTATTTAGATGATAACAGTCCTCAGGATGAATTAAAAAGAATAATTAGAGATACTTCAATTTCAACAGGGTATATGCTACTGGAAGCTAATAACTTGGGACTAGGCGTTTGCTGGGTGGCAGAATTCACACAAGAAGAAATTAGACCAGTATTAAATATACCATCAGACAAATATGTAGTTGGAGTTTTAACTATTGGATATCCAGATGAAACTCCTAAAGCTCGTCCAAGAAAGAAGCTTGAAGATATGGTTCATTACGAAAGTTGGGAGTAATAAAGTAATAACTACATTAACATTTAATATATTGAAATCTAGCCTTAATTAGGAAATTGTTTTCCTAGAGTTTTAAATTTAAATCTATTAAAGAAATATATATAATGATTTATAAACCATAAAAAGTAAATATTCGATTAAAGTATCACACTATTAAAATTTCAAGTTGGTAGTGTGATTATTTTTATATTAATGAAATAATTTTAATAAGAAGTAATTCATAATTAAGTTTTTATACAGTTTATGAGTAATGCAAATACAAGTTGCGGATTTGCAATTACAGGTTGGTGTTATTTTATTGTAAAACTCATTATAATTTGCACATAATAATAAAGAAAAGAGGTATGAAGTTATGAGTTTTTCAGATAATTTAAAATTAATTAGGCAAGAAAGAAATATTTCACAAGAGAAGCTAGCAGAAATAGTTGGAGTAAGTCGCCAAGCAGTTTCTAAATGGGAGCAGGGAAGTGGCTATCCAGAAATGGAGAAATTGCTTATCTTATCTAAAGAACTTAATGTATCTTTAGATTATTTGATGTTGAGTGAGATAAGGTCTAGTGAAAATAATAAGCCTTTATCTAATAATTTAATTCTGCCAACTGGGAAAATCACTATTAAATCATATGATGGAAAATCAATTGTTAATTGCTATAAAGTTTTAGCGTCAAGTGTAATGTATAAAGCAAGAAACGATGAGCCTAAATATTGGTTAATCGGTATTAATAGCGGAGCACTTTGGGGAGAAAAATCAACTGTACTTGGATGGTATGCTGATGAAGAAAATATTAAAAAAGAAATGGATAAAATTGCAGATGCAATTAATAAAGGCATACCAGTATATGAATTAAAATATGCAGTAAAAGTTAAGAATAAAATGCTAAGAGTAAAAATAGATGAAGATTAATAAAAGGCAGAGGCTGTTCAAATGTAACAGCCTCTATTTGCTGTAGATAACTAGTGTATTCTAATATTCTTTACCATAAATATTGTGAAGAATATATATTCTAAGCCATAGTTATTCTGAAGAATATTAGAATATATATTCTTCAGAATATGCTTGAATAATGCGGGTTTAGAGGACATGTTCTAAAAACTTTGGATTTTTAAAAGACATTAGTATTAAACATATCCACCATTAATTCGAAGAGTTTGACCTGTTATCCATTGAGCCTTATTACTAACTAAAAATTCAATAGCATTTGCTATATCATCTGGTTCACCAATACGTCCAAAAGAATTCATTTGTCTAATTGCTTCTATCTGCTCATCTGTCTTTCCAACGTTGAAAAGTTCAGTATTTATTGGACCGGGTGCTACAGCATTAATTGTAATTTTTTTAGGACCAAATTCCTTTGCTAATTGACGTGTGATTTGTTCAACTGCTCCTTTTGTAGCTGCATAAACGCTATAAGTAGGAAACATACTTCCAACCACTGAGGTAGAGAAATTAATGATTCTTCCGTTATCCTCCATATGTTTCATAGCTTGTTGGCATGCAAAATAAGTACCTTTTACATTTATATTAAAAAGCTTATCAAATTCTTCTTCTGTTACATCAGAAAGTAATTTATAAAGTATTACGCCTGCATTATTTACTAATATATCTACCTTTCCAAATTTAGTTATTGTTTCTGAAAATAATCTTTCAACGTCTTTTATATTACTAACATCAGCTTTAATTGCAACGGCTTGCTCACCTGATTTAGTTATTTCTTCTACAACTTCTTCTGCTTTTACTGCATTATTAGAATAATTGACAACTACTTTAGCCCCAAGTGCAGATAATTGTCTAGCTATAGCACTTCCTATTCCTCTAGATGCACCTGTTATTATTGCAACCTTACCTTCTAAGTTTCTCATTGATACAAACCTCCATTAAAATAATTTACTTATAATTAAAGATATATGATAGTATTTACATTGAGTAAATATTTTTGTCTTGCATATTCTTTATTTATTGATTTGATTATAGGATAATTTAGATATGAATAGGTAGCCTATTTATTCTTAATCATTGCACAATCCTGCAAAAGAAATTATAATTTTTTTATGAGGAGATATTATTATGGAAAAAAGGATTTACAATATAAAAAATTATAAATTATGTAATCAGCAAAGGCGCCTGGCTTCTCTAGTTGAGAAATTTACTTATAGAGATGGATTTCAATCAACTGATATACCATCATTGGATTTAATACGTGCCTCTAATATTTCAGAACCGCTGCATTCGATTTACATCCCATCCATATGCGTAATTGTACAAGGTGCGAAAACTGTAATTCTAGGAAAAGAAAGTTATAGATATGATGCAAACTCCTATTTAGTTGCATCTGTTAATTTACCTATTATAGGGAAAATAATTGAAGCTAGTCCTGACCATCCATATTTATGTGTCAGACTTAGTTTTAATTCAGATCAAATTCTTGATATCATCAAAGAATCAAAACAAAATTTTGAAGAAAAGCCTGGCTTGGAAAGAGGATTAACTGTAACAAAAGGTAATTCATCACTTCTTGATGCATTGCTAAGGCTTGTAAGCCTTTTAGAAACGCCAGAGGAAATTCCAGTTCTTGCTCCTCTATTTATTAGAGAAATACTTTATAGAGTTTTACAAGATAAACATGGATACATATTGAAGCAATTTGCTATGATAGGCAGCCATGCACGGGCTATCTCAAAGGCTATTAACTTGATTAATAATAATTTTGAGAAACCTCTGCGGATTGATGAATTAGCAAAGGAAATTAATATGAGTTCTTCATCGTTGCACCATTGCTTTAAGAAGGTTACTGCAATGAGTCCGCTACAATATCAAAAGCAGATTAGATTACAAGAAGCAAGGAGACTGCTGCTTTCAGAAGTATTAGAAGCAGCGGAGGCAGGTTATAAGGTTGGTTATGAAAGTCCATCTCAATTTAGTCGTGAGTATGCGCGAATGTTTGGATTACCACCTATAAGTGATATTAAACGGCTTAAGGACTCTATTTATATCAATTTTTGAGAGTGGTAAATTAATAATATAAATGGTGAGAGAGAGGTATAATAAAAAGCTTGATTCTTTACTTATGATACCGTTCACCGTATCATAAGTAAATGCGGTTTATAGCCTTAGGCATTGATATAACTTGCCTAAGGCTATTTTTATAAACAAAAATACCGTATTACAAGTAATAATTAAATTCAACTTATAATTATAAAAGAGAAAAAACGCTCAAGGGTTAGCTCAAGAAAAAGTTGCTGATTATCTGAGTATATAAACACCAGCATTTAATAAATGGGAAAAGGGTAGTTGTTATTCATATATAATTATATTAACAGCACTAGCAAGACTTTTAAGCGTAAATTTAAATATATTACGGTATTTAAATGCTATTTTAGAAAAATGCAAACAAATATTAAAAATGTTTAATTATATATAGACAAAAGTGAAAATATTATATAAAATGTAATTAGAAAACTTTGGAATTGGAGTGAGAGTAATGAAGGGGAATGAAATTTTATGGGAGTCATCTATAGATGAGATTAAAAAAGGTTACATTGAAAGAGCAGAAGAGTTTACTTGTATATTTTGCAATAGCAGCTTTGAAAAGGGGAGAATATTTAAGAGAGAAGAGGATTTTTATGATGCAAAAAAAATAACTGAAATTCATATTAAAGAAGTGCATAATTCTTCCTTAGGTTATTTATTAAATATGAATTCAGACTTTACAGGAATATCTGAGATTCATAGAGAACTAATAAAATTAATGGCTCAAGGGTTTTCAGACAAGGAGATAGCAACAAAGCTTGGCATAGCCCAATCAACTATTAGAAACCATAGATTTAAGCTAAGGGAAAAGGAAAAGCAAGCTAGACTATTTTTAGCTGTAATGGAACTTTTAAGTGATACAGCATCAAAGGAGATAAATGTTTTAGATAAGGAAGTTATAACAGACCCTCACAAAACTGCTACAACCTTAGATGATAGATATAACATTACTGATAAGGAAAGAGAAGTAACTATTAAGGCATATATGGATGAAACAAATGCTTTAAAATCCTACCCAGCTAAGGAAAAGAAAAAGATTATAGTTTTAGGGGAAATAGTGAAAAACTTCTCTACGGGTAGGACTTATACTGAGAAGGAAATAAATAGAGTATTAAAAAGGATTTTTGAGGACTATGCAACCATAAGAAGAGCCTTAATTGAGTATGGATTTATAGATAGAAGCAATGATTGCACTAAGTACTGGGTTAAGGAATAGGAGTGGTCTTAGATGATAAAAGAGTTTAGAAATTTAAATGGGGATGAAATAAGAGAGGTACAATTATATTTAAATAGCTTAGAAAAAAATGATAAATCTATACCACAAATAAAAGAGGAATTCGATACAAAGGCTTATAATTTTGGTGAGGGAATATTATTTTTTTTTAGGGATAATAAGGTAGTAGGTTCAGTAAAAGTTATCCTAGAAGCCATAAAGCATTTAAGAGTAATATATATTCATTTTTTAAATGTAGCTAATAATGTAGAGAATGAGGTTCATATTGTAAGTGAGATTCTTACATCTGCCATTAATCTTGGTAAATGTAAGGGGTGCATCAAAATCTTATTAGGGGTAAGGAATGAGAAAATTTTAAAGTTACTTAATGAGTTAGAATATATTCCAAGTTATAATTCCTATAAAATGAAACTTGGAAATAGGAAAACAACTAGTGAACCCTTAGAGTTAATTAATCTATCAGAGAAAAATAAGGAAGAGTATCTTAATGTTTTTAATAAATCATTTAGTGATATGCCCCATGGTTGCTATTACGAAATGGAGGATATAGAGAAATATTTAAATGATAATAGTGAAAATAGATATTATTTAGTTAGAGATAAAAACAAATTAATAGGATTTATGAATATAGAGATAGAGAATAAGGTTGGGAGTTTTGATATTGGCTTGTGTAATGAGTTTAGAGGTGTAGGTTATGGAAAGAGATTATTAGAAACTGCTATATACACTTTAAATGGAGTTAATGTGGATAAGGTTACATTAACTGTTATTGAAAAAAACTCAATTGCTTTAAATATGTATTTAAAAAGAGGCTTTGTAATAGATAATATCTTAAGTCACTGGATAGAAATTGCATAAGAATAAAATGGAAAAACCTCACTTGAAGTAGTTACGGAAAATCATATCACAAATAAATGACGATAAGTAAGTTTAAGCAAAAATAACTGTTTTTTATTAAAAATGGTAGCCATCCAAATTGCAAATGGGGCTACTATTTTTTTGAGATTTTTTATATAAGAATCACAATTAATATTAATAGTGACATTAAGAATAAACCAACTTGAAGTAGAAGCATAAAAATTCTTGTTTTGTTTAAAGAAGAAAATTCATAATAAATCCTGAAAATGTAATACTGCTATTTGGATAATATAACAATAATAGTATTTATATCAAAAATATACTATATCATTTATTGACATATATATCTTTTAATGATATAGTTTATTTAATGATATATCGTTAAATGATATAGAGGAGGTGTATGAGATCTGGCTAGAAATAATTCTTTAGATATGGGCGAACTTACGGATGCGTATTACTATATTTTATTATCTTTAATAAGGCCTAAGCATGGTTATTTAATTATGAAATCAGTTGAGGAAATGTCAGAAGGAGAGTTCTCAATAGGTCCTGCATCATTATATACTAGCATAAAAAAACTTCTTGATGCAGAATTTATAGAACTTACGCAAGAATTAGAAAAGAAAAAAGTTTATGTAATAACTGATAAAGGAATCGAATCTTTAAAAAATGAGCTTGAAAGAAAGCGTAAAATGGTTAAAATTGCTGAGAATGCATTTAATGATAGGGAGATGTTATAATAGATGTTTGGTACAAAATATATTATGAGTAAAGTATTGTCATCTGCTGAGGACGAGGAAATGCAGATGCTATCTGAATATGCTAGTAGAGGATGGAAATTAGAGAAATTTGCATTTATGGGATATAAATTAAAAAAAGCTGATCCTGAAAAACTCCAATATGCTTTAGATTATAGAATAAATCCAGATGAAGAATATTTTTTATATTTTAATGAAGCAGGATGGACTAATGTGTGTTCGATAGGAAATATAATTCATATATTTAGTGCTCCTGAAGGAACAAAAAAAATTTATACTGATAATGATACTGAAATAGAAAAGCATATAAGCATGTATCAATCGCTAAAAAAGGTGGCAATGCCATTTTCTATTTGTTTTAGTATACTTTTTATTTTAATGGCTTTTGTTAAATATAGCTATTTGCCTGATATATATAATACAGTGCTTTTTATTATTTCTATACCAATAATGGCAGTTTCTATTTTTACAACAATACCATGTTTAGAGCATTATAGTAAAATAAGCGAATTTCAAAAAATGTCTGATTCAGATAAGAAACCTAAAATAAGTAGATTTTTAATACTAAATTTAACAATATTTATATTGTTACTTGCTCTAATGGTTTCAAAAGTTATAAGTATGCCTACGGGAATATATTTAATTGTTTTTAACATTATTATATTAATGTCTGTATATAGACGAAAATTCATAAAATAGAAATAAGAGACTTATATATTTTAAGTATTATTTGATATAGATACTTCTATACTTTTAATTTATTAATAATATGGGGAATGCAGAAATTTTAGTATTTTATACTGATACGATGAATTATATAATAAATATGACTTACAGCTTTGGGCATTTATATATTGTCTAAGGCTATTTTTATAAGTGATTGCAATGTGTCATGAACAATGTCATGTTTACAAAATATGTTATAATTTAAAGAAGTGAGAGATGTTTTTAATATAAAATAAATATGAAAATAATGATTGGTGAAGCTTATATTTTCTATTTATTGTTGTTATTGAAAATCAGAATTTCAGTAATATTTCTTTATAATGAAAGTAAACTTTTATCAAAACGAAATTTTTAGTTTATGTAAAAAGTATTTGGGAGAGGGCCTTAAAGTGATAATTAAAAAATCTTTGATAAATAAAAGCATTGAATACATTTTGCAGCATATAGATGAGGAGATTTCTATTGAAGATGTTGCTAATTACTGTAATTTTTCAAAATATCATTTTAGTAGAATGTTTAAAGCAGAAACAGGAATAAGTTTATATTCTTTTATTAAACGTATAAAAATGGATCAAAGTGCAGTAAGTCTTAAGGTTGAAAAAGACAAAACTATTACTGATATTGGAATTAATTATGGATATAGTTCTTCCAATTATAGTTCAGCCTTTAGTAAGCAATATAGTATTTGTCCAAAGAGGTCACATGGTAATAGAAAAGAAATATCATATTAATAATTATTATTTAACTATGTTATAATTACCACATGAAGGTAACACTAAACAAAATACACGGAATGCTAGTGGAGGAAAAAGTAATGGATGCAAGTGAAATAAATATTTTAACGGAAAGATTAGAATTAAGGTGTATTACGCCTTTAGACGCTGAATCAATTTTTGAATATCGATCAAGTGAAGAAGTAGGTAAATTTCAAACTTGGAGGCCTAAGTTGCTTAAAGAAGTAGAGGAATTTATTTCTGAAAAAGTATCAAGAATTCCCAATATACCAGATACATGGCACCAGCTTGGAATTATAATTAAAGAAACTAATGAGTTCATAGGAGATGTTGGTATTCACTTTTGTGATGAAGATAATGTGCAAGTTGAAATTGGATATACATTATCTGAAAAATATCAAGGAAAAGGGTATGCTACTGAAGCAGTAACAGGCGTGATAGATTACTTGTTTAATGTTTTAAATAAACATAGAATAACGGCATCGGTTGATCCTCAAAATAAAAAGTCTATTACTTTGCTTGAGAGAATTGGAATGAGAAAAGAGGCACATTTTAAAAAAAGTTTTTGGTTTAACAATGAGTGGGTTGATGATGTAATATATGCGATTTTAAAAGAAGAATGGAATATTCAGTGACATGGAATTTGGCGCAAATAAATGATAAAAAAATATATGACAGAACTCTTGGAAGAGAGCTTTTAACTATTTAAAGTTCTTACTAAGTAGTCTATTTAATTCAGCACAAAAGCCAGTTTCCCATATAAAAATTATATTTAATGTATAATATGTTTAAATATATATACCGCAAAAATAATTCTTCATCATAATTCTAAAAATATTGTAAGAATTTTAGCTGCAATTGTGAATTGTGAAATGTGCATTGTGAATTTCAACATATATATATATAAATGGATAGATATTTTGAGCTCTATCCATTTTTTTATTTTGGTATTATATTTAAATAAATATTAATCTAATTGATTTAGATACTTACGAAAGTTTTTTTCATTTTCTTGTAAAATACCAAAAAAATTATCATCTATTTTTTCAACAACAGGAAGAGCGAGTTTTACCATTTCTTGCCCCTTTGGCAGTAGTATAATTGCATTTGCTCTACTATCTTTCGGATTTACAGTTTTTCTTATAAATTCCTTCTTTTCTAATCCCTTAACGATTTGGGATACTGACATGACATCCATATCTGCCATCTTAGAAATACTTACTTGAGTCACATTATCATCAGATTGGCTGAGAAAGTTTAAGGTGGTAAGCACTACAAATTGAGGATGAGTAATCCCTAATTTACGTAACTCTTGATTTATAATGGAATGCCATTTATTATATACACGAATAAAAAGAAGTCCGGTTGACGATTCTGCATCATCTTTAAAGCGATTTGATGGAAATTCCAATTTATTTTTCAACCTCCTTTTTAATTATCATAGTAGATTTAGGTACATCAGAAAATACATTGCAAAGAAAATTTAAATCATCTTCTGATGGTTTTTCTTTATCCAATCTCACAGTATGTTGAATGAAAGTTTTACCATCTTGTTGCAATATGTCATGTCCAAAATATATGCCTCCAACCCCAGGGACATCAGTTTTATCCCAATAAGAACAATTAGGAACTATATTAGTAAGAGTAAAAGACATCTCTGGCATTCCCTCTAGTTTCATTGTTCCAGTGGTTCCTGTTTTTAATTCTCCATTAAATTTAATGCTTTCTAAATCTTCTTCCCAAACATGTCTTTTTTCAAGATCAGCATAATAAGACCAAATAGCTTCCTTAGGTGCATTTACTTCTAATTTGAATGTTAACTCCATTTTAACATCTCCTTTAATATATATATTTATTATAAGTACATTTATTATATATATATTTATGATATTAATTCCTTATTTTGTCAAGTTAAATAAATCAATTAATTTATGTGAAGATTATTTTAGGAGGACTTCTGAAAATAATTATGTAGTATAATTATTTATTATAAATCTACATTAAGGTACAACTAAAAAATAATAGCCTAGTATGTTTGCATATTTCGCATCATGCTGAGACAGTAAATTCTTCTAGTAGATCGGCTATAAGCAGAATTTACATATCTGTCTGGCACGAAATATGAAGGGCATATTTAATTTATTATTTTATTTCATATGCTAAAATATAATAAGAAATATTACTGAGGGAGTTGGTGTATTAATCATGGAAAAGTTATATTCTTTAATAAATGAAAAAGTGAAAGAAAATTCAAAGGCGTTAATTGGTATTAGCGGCATAAGTTTAAGTGGGAAAACTACTTTCGCTAATAAATTAAAAGAAAGATACCCAGGCCAATATAATGTTTATACAATTTCTTTAGAGGAGAATCAAGATGTATTAAAAGAATCTCTTAGTAATATTAATCCATCTAAGTATTACTATGAAAATGCTTATGATTTTTCTTCAATAAAAAATGAAATTGAAAATGCATGTAAAAGTAATGATATAGTTATAGTTGAGGGAGCATTAATATTTAAGAATACTGTAGATATTAATTTTGATATAAGCGTATGGTTAGATTGTACTTTTACATCGTCCATAGAAAGAAGTGATGAAGATAAAAAAGATCTTTATGGAGATTATTTCATGTGGCTTCAAAGACAGCATTTTTCAATAGATAATCCTAAGGCAAAGGCAGATATAATAATAAAAAATGATAAAATATTAGAAAAAGAGTCAGAGGTTTTTATTGATTTAGTAAATGATCCTTCGTCAGTAGATAAGATGAAGTGGCTATATGAACCTAAAGTGTGGAAAGTGGGAGAAAAGGGAATTTACGTGGAACCTGATAAGGTAACTGATTTTTGGCAAAGGACTCATTATGGGTTTAGAAATGATAATGCTCATATGTTTTATATAGAAATCGAAAAGGACTTTACTATGACAACAAAGGTTAAGTTTAATCCAATCAATCAATTTGACCAGTGTGGATTGGCAGTAAGAGTGGATGAGGATAATTGGCTGAAGACTTCTATAGAATATGAGTTAGATAATCCTCCAAAACTTGGTGCTGTTGTAACTAATTTGGGATATTCAGATTGGTCTACACAAGAGTTAGATAAACAAGTTGATGAAGCTGAATTTAGAATTAGCAGACAAGGAAACGACTATAAAATAGAGGTTAATGTTCTAAATAAAGGTTGGAGACAACTTAGAATTTGTCATCTACACAGTCCAAAGAAAAATGTTAAATGTGGGATATATTGCTGCAGCCCTATTGATAGTGGTTATAATGTTTTATTTACAGAATTGAAGATAAAAGAGGATTTTTTTTAATATATTGCAAGGATAATTCTTCATTATAATTCTAAAGATATTTCAAAAATTTGGCATTAATTGTGAAATGTACATTGTGAATTTCCAAAATAGCAAACTTATAATGGATACGAATATGAATAAAAGAGCCTGCTATAAATATTAAATATGGATAGCGAGGAAACAGCCTAAAGCATAATACAACGTGTTTTAGGCTGTTATTTAATTTCAGTTGCTCATTTTTATTTTAGTTCGTTAGGGTTTATTAACATGTTGCGTTAAATTAATGATTATCTTTAGAAGGAATAAATCCATTTTGAATTTTAGATGTTAGTACTGAAGTTATTTCAGGAGTTATTTCATCAAATTCTATTTGTTCAAGAATACCAAAAAGTCCACATACAATAAAGGAGATGTTACTCTTATTTACAAGTCTTGATTTTTCATCATTTTGAGTTTTTTCTAAAAGCTTTTTAATAATAAGCTGTTTCGTCTTATACATAGAAAAAGAGTGCCTTGGTGAATTGAAAAATGGAACATAAAGATCCCTATTTTCCCTAAATATATCTAATGTTTTTTCAATTATTTCTGGCATGTGATTTATTAACTCGGTAAAATCATAAGGTTCTATAACTTTAATGGTTTTATCGACGGCATAATTCATAAAACTATCTGCACAATCGTAAATATCTTTGTAATGTAAATAAAATGTACTCTTATTAATGTCTGCTTCTTCACATAATTCTTTTATAGTAATATCTTTTATATCTTTATTTGATATTAATTTAGCAAAAGCAGTTTGAACAGCTTGTTGTGTTTTTCTTTTACGCCTATCTGTCATTTGTAATCCCCCATTTAATAGACAAATTTACCATTTTAGTTTATTAACAGACTTATCCATTAATATTGATTATTGAATAAGAATCCACATATTTCTATAATAGACCTGTGTCTATATAAAGGATAATTCATAAAAAATATAATGTCAATATATGTATTAATCCTAATTAAGTTAACAATAAATATACAATTTATGAGGTTTAAATTTTAGAAAATAAAGTTTTCTAGATTATATTTTAGGAGGAATTTTATGAAAGTAAAAAATGCAGCATTAGTAGTATTTTCAATGGTTGTAGCTAATATATTTACAGGATGCACGCCAGTATCTACATTAACTGGAGACAAGCTAGTAAAGCAGACTCAGAGTAATTTAATAGTGCAGTCAAATGTTGACATGACAGATGTTAATGTAAATACATTAATTCCTGGAAAGGTCAAAGAAATTAAAGTTAAGGAAGGTGATAATGTAAAGAAAGGAGATGTTCTCCTTATAGTTGATAGTGATACATTGGCAGCTCAACAAGCTCAAGTACAAGCTCAAATTGAAACAGCAAAATCTCAGCTAAATGCTGCGCAGGCAGCTAGGAATGCTGCAAGTGCAAAGCTTGAGTTAGCTCAAAATGGTGCAAGACCAGAAGAAATTGACCAAGCTAAGTCTGCTTATGATCTTGCGAAGATAACTGTAGATAGACTAAAAGTTTTATATGATCAAGGTTCAATTCCTAAATCGGATTTTGATAATGCTGAAACTCAAATGCAGGTAGCAAAAGATAAGTATGATATTGCACAAAGCGGTGCAAGACCAGAAGATATAAAGGCTGCTCAGGCACAAGTAGATCAGGCAAATGCATCAGTTGAAGCAGTTGAAGGGCAAATAAAACAGGCGGAAGCAGCACTTCAAGGAGTTAATGTAAATCTTAATTATGCTACAGTTACCGCACCAGAAGATGGGACAATAACACAAGTCAATGTTGAAGCAGGAGAAGTTATATCAACAGGAATGCAGCTTATTGTAGTTACTAAAACTGATGAACCATCAATATTATGTAATGTTAGAGAAACAGATTTATCTAAAGTAGACTTAGAACAAGAAGTTTCTGTAAAGATTCCAGCATATAAGGACGAGGAATTTAAGGGGAAAGTAGTTAGAATTAATAAAGATGCTGATTTTGCAGTTAAAAGAGCAACAAATGATAATGGTGAATTTGATGTACTATCTTATGGTGTTAAAGTTGAATTGACTGATAACGATAAGCCACTCCGTTCTGGAATGACTGCTTTTGTTGATTTTGGAAAGTGATGTGAGAATAGGTATGAAGGAAATAGTATCGAAGCTTAAAGAAAGATTTATAAAGTCTAAAGAAATTATAGTTTCTGTTATGTTACTTTTGATAATACCAGCTATTTCTAGTTATGCTTTAGGTTATACATATAGTGAACATGTAGTAAAAAATGTCCCTACAATGATAGTTGATCATGATGATTCAGCTTTGAGTAAAAATTTTATTACTAAAATAAATACAAACGAAGTATTTAATGTAGTTAATTATAGTGAGAATGATAATGATGTTAAAAATTCAATGGATGAAGGGAAAGTCGTGGTTGGTATTATCATTCCTGCAAATTTTGCTAAAGACTTAAACGATGGAAAGGCCCCTAAAATCATGGTTTGCTATGATGGTTCCCAGATGTCAGCAGTAAGTGCAGGTAAGACTAGAATAGCTGAAATTTTAGGGACTATTAAAGTTAGTTATTTAATGAAGATTGGGGAAGGTAAACTTGGGATAATGCCTCAGGAAATTAAAAATAATATTATTCCCATACAAACTGATTCTATATTTTTAGGGAATTCAGCAAGAAGCACAGCTAATTTTTTACTTCAAGGAATGTTAATTGGAATTGCCCAGATAGGAATTATTTCACTTGGCGCATTATTAGTAAAGGAAAAAGAAAACTATTTTTTCTTATTAATTAAAAGCATTATTTTTGGATTAATAGGTTCAATTTCAATTTTTCTATTGATGTTTATACAATATAAATATTTTCAAATGCCTTATAGAGGATCAGTTAAAGCTGGAATTGCATTAACTATAACTTTTAGTATTGCTATGATAAATTTAGGGATTTTATTTAGATTGATTATAAAAAGTAAGCTAGAAGCAGTGAGTAGCTCTAGCCTTATGGCTTCATCTTTTGTTTTACTGTCAGGGTATACATTTCCACTAATGGCTGCACCTGAGATGTTTAAAAAATTATCTAAAATTATTCCATTCCTATATTATGGAATTCCAATGAGAGACTTATCTCTTTTAGGATTAAATTTTAATTATGTAGTGCCTAATCTATATTATTTGATAAAATATATGATTTTCACATGGATTATTATGTTAGTTATACTGCTAATTAAAAGTATTTCAAAGAAAAGAACTAATATTAAAGAGAAAATTTTAAATAAAGTTATTAGAAGGAGGAAAAAAGATGAGGTTTCTGAAGTTTCTAGCTAGAGATAAAAAAAGTATCATTTCACTTAGTTTACTTCACATTAGTATAGTAATTTTTGTGGCTTGTATTTTCAGTAAAGTCTATATTGAAAATATTCCTTTTGGAATAGTAGATATGGATAACTCATCTTTATCTAGTACTATAATAGAAGAACTTAAAAAGAGTCCAGGTGTTAATATTAATTATTATGCAGATTCACAAGAAGAATTACAACAAGCGATTAAGGAGAAAAAGGTTAGTGGGGGAATGGTTATTCCTAAAGATTTTAACAAAGATGTTGTCAAAAAGAAATCCCCTAGTGTTGCATTATTAATAGATGAAACAAACGTTGTTGTTGGAAGTAATTTATATGCATATTGTAATGGAGTCACAGGAACTATAAATGCTGGAATTCAACTTAAAGTATTTGAAGGGAAAAATATGATGCCATATAATGCAAAGAAAGCCATTACGACTTTTTCATATAGTGAGCGTGTTCTTTATGAACCACAGCTTAGCTATATAAGATACCTGATGTATTCTCTTGTACCATATCTGCTACAGGGAACTTTTCTTATGACATTTTTAGTGCCTGCTTTAATAAAAACTAGAGAAAAGCTAACTTTAATCAATTTTAAATCAAAAGATACTGTGAAAAACATACTTATTCTTTTAGCAAGAGTTTTAATGATTCTTTTTATATCAGTATTTTCAAGCTTAATTGCCTTATGCATTTTAGGAAAATACTTTGATTTGCCTCTTCGTGGAAATATATTAGAATACTTGACGTTGACTTTAATATTCCTTATTGACGTTACAGCTATTGGAGTTTTATTTGCAGCATTATTTGATAATTTAATATATTTCACTCAATTTTTTACCATGATAAATATAGTAACCTTTTTAGCTAGTGGAATTCCATTCCCAGAGTATGCAATGCCTAGCGGACTTCCTAGAATAATTAAAAATATTTGGCCATTTATGAATGTAGCACTTCCATTAAAATTCATAAACTTAAAAGCAGTTGGATGGGATGTTATATTACCATATATAAAAAGTGGAATAATGTATGCAGAAGAATGGTTTTTAATAGGGATTGTATTATATTCAGCTAGAATTGCACTGAGTAAATATAGAAATAAGAAGATATCAAAGGAAGAAGACGAAAAAATATCAATAGAAACTTATGATAGACCCGAACTTATGCAATAGCTCGCCGAAATAAGGATTATGCTGTTGTTCCAGTTTCTAAGGAAATTATGATGGATGATTCTAAGATCACAAGTTGCACCCAACATGCTAGCCTCAAAGGCGAGCTTTGAACTAGCATACTTGGAACAACTTCTAATCTAAGAATCAAAACCATCAAATCCCTAATGAAACATTTCACAAAAGCATAATTCTTATTTTTAGTTAGGATATATTTCATAGTCGCATGGAACAAATATGGATTCAATTTCGGCTGATATTCACATAAGTTCAGTTCTCATTGTGGAACACTATATGTTTATTCAAATGGAATTATGAATCTATTAATTGGAAATATTTAATACAAGGGGGAAGAATAAATGAAGAAGAATATAAAAAATATAGTTGCTATTGGAATTGGATTAAGTATAGTAAGCGGAAGTATAAATCCAGTCTTAGCAATAGAGAATCAAAAAAATAATGAAATAGTAAGTGCCCAAATAATAAATGGACAATCATCTAACGGTAAACCAATTCTTACTTTAGATCAGGTTATAAATGCAGCTATAACTAATAGTGAAGATTTAAATCTAAAGTCTCAGCAAATTTCTATGTACAGAAAGAAAGAAGATATTCAGGATAAAACTAATGACTTTTATGAGAGTCTTGGTGAAAAAATATATGATTTTCCATATGACAAGCTTGAGCTTTTAGAAAAACAAACAAATCAGTCGAAAGATTTTTTACAAGATCAAATATCGAGTGACATCACTAATAAGTATAATGCAATTATTATAAAGCAAATAGATATAAGTCAAGCTAAGACAAATTTAGATATAAAAAATAAAGACTTAGAAACTATTAAAACAAAAGTGCAAATCGGCATGGCAACCTCAAATCAATTAACAGATAAGCAGATTGAAATTAATTCTTTAAAAAATGATATAGATGCAAAAGAAAATTCATTAAAGGATAGCATGGATTATTTAGGAGTTTTAACTAATTTGAATTTATCAAATTATACTTTAGATCCCAATATAGAATATAATTTATTTAAAATTGATGGTTCAAGTGATGAATACATAAATGATAAAATTGAAACTTATTTAAAATATAATCAGAAATTAATTAATCTTACAAAGGATTATTTAGATGACTTAAAGGATGATGGAGTAAAGGATATTATGAATAAAGATATTCCAAGCATGCCACTTGGTGGAATCCCCTCTTCAGCTTCATATATGAAAAAAGATGATGCTACAGGAACAGTTGAATTAGACGAAGGTGCTTATTCCATTGGACTTAGTTCTTATGCTCTTCAACTTATAAATTATGAAAAAAATGCATTGAAGTATTATATGGATCTTACTAAGTATGGAGCATATGTAGATGGTAAGTATGGAGTGGAGGAAGCACAAGTTAAGCTAGATGATTCAAAAAAGAGTTTGAAAAATGGATTAAGGCAAGCTTATTCAACGTTGCTTGACTTGGAAAATAAAATAAATGACTTAAATGATACAATAAAGTCAACTAACACAAAACTTAAATATGCAAAGACACAAGTAGATGTAGGACTGATGACAGAAAACAATTATAATGCTTTAGTTCTAAAAAGTGAGCAGTTAGATTCATCACTAAGAACACTCATTAATGCTTATAATAATTTAAAGACCACTATTCAGGAGCCTTGGGTGCTAGGGGCTAATTAGTTATTGAAATATTGCTTCGATTTAGTATTAAAAGAGAATACTAATATATAAAATAATTAATATATTTTTGCTGTAATATGATAAAATAATATGTATATTATTGATAGAGATGAGGAGCAGTAAAAATTGATAAAAAATAGTTTTGATTTAAAAAAGCTTATAGATTTAGAAAAATGGGACAGTCTACAAGAATCTCTTTCAGCAGTTACAAGGATGGCAATAATAATCGTTGACTATAAAGGTAATCCAGTTACTAAGCACAGTGGATGTCATAAATTTTGTAATGAAATAAGAGGTAATTCGGAACTTGTAAAGTATTGTGAAAAGTGTGATTCGAGAGGTGGGCTTGAGGCAGTCCGCTTAAATAAACCATATATGTATTTATGCCATTACAATATAATAGATATAGCTATTCCAATAATGATTGAAGGTAAATATATTGGGGCAGTTATGGCAGGACAGGTAAAATTATTAAATGCTGATGCTGAAAGCATATTAGAGCAAATAGTAGTTTTACCTAAAAACTCTATAGCTAAAAAGGCTTTGGAGGATTTTAAAGCATATTACTATGAATTGCCTGTATTATCATATGAGGAAGTAAATAAAATTGCCGATATGTTATTTTCTTTATGCAACTATTTGGTAGAGGAGTCATTAGAAAAAAATTTGATTTCAGATATGTATCAAAAGGTAATGAAAAGACATTCTGAAATAGATTCAAACACATTGAAGGATTATACAATAAAGAATATTGAAAATGCAAAAAAAGAAATGTCTAATGCTATAATAAATGCTTATATTAAAGATAGCACTTTAAGTAATGATAATAATGTTAAAGTAAATGATACTTTAAAACCAGCAATAGAGTATATTTATGAACATAAAAGTGAAAACGTTAAATTAGATCAAATGGCCAAGATTTGTCATATTAGCATAAGTTATTTTAGCAGATTGTTTACAAAGGAAATGGGAGAGAATTTTTCAACGTATGTATCTAAACTAAAAATTGAATGGGCAAAGAGCTTATTAGAGGAAACGAGTATGCAGATTAATGAAATTAGTGATGAACTTGGATTTAGTGAAGTAGGATATTTTATAAAAATATTCAAAAAATATGAAGGTGTAACGCCATTTCTTTATAGGAAATATTGTAAGAAAAAATAATTGTTAAGAAACTGTCTAAAAATGTATTAAAGCATTTTTAAACAGTTTCTTTTCATTATATAAACAATATTTATTTAATGTCAGATAAATAGAAAAATACAATTAATCGATTAAATGACAAGAATTTACGGTTTGAAATCGTAAATTCTTGTCATTTTAGTCCAATGTATTTATTTGAAAACGATATTATAATAAAAGCAACTTAAAAATATTTGAATGAAAAGGAGAAATCAATTATGAGAAAAGCATTTATTTGTCCAACTAAATACGTACAAGGTGAAGATGAAATTTTAAATTTAGGTTATTTTGTTAAGAGTTTTGGAAAATCAGCGTTATTAATAGCACACAAGGATGATGTTGCAAGAGTTAAGGATAAGCTAAATAAAACTTGTGAAAAGTTTGAAATTACTTTTGTAGAAAGTGGATTTAAAGGAGAATGTTCTAGAGAAGAAGTAGCAAGACTACAAGAAATTTCTAAGAAAAACAAGTGTGCATGCACAATTGGTCTTGGTGGTGGTAAAGCGATTGATACAGCTAAATGTGTTGCAGAAGGAGAAGCATTAATTATAGTTCCAACTATAGCTGCTACAGATGCACCAACAAGTCATTCAGCGGTTCTTTATACACCAGAAGGTGCATTTGATGATTATGCTTATTTTAAGCAAAGTCCAAGTGTAATTTTAATAGACACTACAGTAATTGCAAAGGCACCAACTCGTTTCTTAGTTTCAGGAATGGGAGATGCATTATCAACATATTTTGAGGCAAGAGCAACTTCAAAATCATATTCTAATGTAAATGCGGGATTACCTTGCGGATATAGAGAAGGAACGTGTGGTGAAGCAAAAGGAACTAATACAGCACTAGCACTTGCAAAATTATGTTATGAAACACTTATCAGTGATGGAGCAAAGGCGAAGGCAGCGTCAGATTGCAATTTAGTTACACCAGCTTTAGAAAACGTTATAGAAACAAATATTCTTTTATCAGGTATTGGTTTTGAAAGTGGTGGATTAGCTGGAGCTCATGCTATTCATGATGGACTAACTATATTAGAAGGTACTCATAAATATTTCCATGGTGAAAAAGTTGCATTTGGTACAATAGCACAATTAGTTTTAGAAAATGCGCCTATGGAAGAATTAAATCAAGTATTAGATTTTTGCTTAGAAGTAGGATTACCAATTTGTTTATCAGATATTGGTGTAGATAGCATTACAGAAGAGGAACTTATGGAAGTTGCTAAAAAGTCATGTATTAAAGAAGAATCAATTTATTCTATGCCATTCCCAATAACTATTGAGGCAGTAGCAGCAGCAATTGTTACAGCAGATAAAATAGGTAAAGATTATAAGCTAAAGAAAGAGGCATGTAAGTAATGAAGAAGTTAATAAATAATCCTAATAATGTTTTAGTGGACATGTTAGATGGACTTACATCTGCTTATCCAGAATATTTAAAAAAATTAGATGGCACAAATGTGATACTTAGAGCAGATAAGTCAAAAAATAAAGTATCAATAATAAGTGGAGGTGGAAGTGGACATGAACCTGCACATGCTGGATATGTAGGATATGGAATGCTAGATGGTGCAGTATGTGGGGAAGTATTTACTTCCCCAACTCCAGATCAAATATATGAAGCAATCAAAGCTACAGATGATGGAAAAGGGACTTTGCTTGTAATAAAAAACTATACTGGAGATGTTATGAATTTTGAAATGGCCAGAGAAATGGCTGAAATGGAAGGAATAAAAGTTGAAGAAGTAATTGTAAACGATGATGTTGCAGTAGAAGATAGCTTATATACAGCGGGAAGAAGAGGAATTGCAGGGACTGTATTTGTTCATAAGATATCTGGGGCTAAGGCTGAAAGTGGAAGTACTTTAGAGGAAGTAAAAAGAGTTGCAGATAAGACTGTAGCCAATGTTAGAAGTATGGGAATGTCTTTATCGTCTTGTATAGTACCAGCAGCTGGAAAAGCAAATTTTGTTTTAGGTGAAGATGAGGTTGAAATTGGAATGGGTATACATGGAGAGCCAGGTACTCATAGAGAAAAGATTTCAAGTGCAGACCAGATAGTAGAACATTTAATGAATAAAATATTAGATGACATAACAATAAATAATGGAGAAGAAGTTGCAGTTCTTATAAATGGTTTAGGCTCAACTCCAAATATGGAACTATATATAATTAATAAAAAAGTCAGTGAGATATTAGAAGGTAAGAAAATAAGAATTCATAGGACTTTCATTGGAGAATTTATGACATCTTTGGAGATGGCAGGATTTTCTATTTCAATATTGAAGCTCGATGAAGAACTTAAGAATTTACTTGACGCAAAAGCTAATACCCCAGGATTTAAAGTATTTTAAAAGTATACTTCAGGAGGTTAGAAATGATTAATGGTAATAGGTTAAAAGACATTTTGAATAAAATAAGTGATGTTATAGAAAAAGAAAAATTATATTTAAGTGAGTTAGATGCAGCAATTGGAGACGGAGACCATGGTCTTAATATGAGCAAGGGATTTAAGGCAGTTGTAGAAAAAGTAAATGACATTCCAGAAGAGGATTTAGGTAATATATTAAAAAATTGTGGAATGGCATTGGTAAGTAATGTTGGAGGTGCATCTGGTCCATTATATGGAACAGCTTTTATGAAAGCAGCAAGCGTAGTTACGAAGAAAAGCTGTATGGATATAAATGACTTTATAAGAGTGTTAGAAATGTCTTTAGAGGGAATCAAGATGAGGGGAAAATCAACAGAAGGTGAAAAAACTATGATTGATACGCTAGCACCAGCAATAGAAGCAGGTAAAAAAGCTTTAGATGAAAACAAATTTTCAAAAGATATTTTAATTGCAATTAGGGATGCAGCTAAAAGTGGAATGGAAAACACTAAAAATATAGTTGCAACAAAAGGAAGGGCAAGCTATTTAGATAAAAGAAGTATCGGTCATCAAGATCCTGGAGCAACTTCAATGTATCTAATACTTAATACAATTGCAGAAGAATTTTAGAGGTGAGGTGAAATAAAATGGTTGGAATTGTAGTAGTATCTCATAGTGATTTAGTAGCAAGAGGTGTTAAGGATATTGCAGGTCAAATGGCACCAGAGGTTAAGATTGAGGCCGCAGGCGGAACTGAAGATAATAGAATTGGAACTGGTATTAATAAAATAACTGAAGCCATAGAAAAAGTTTATAGCGAAGATGGTGTAATGATATTTTTTGATCTTGGAAGTGCCTTTATGAATACAGACATGGCTATAGAATTTTTGGATGATTCTATGAAGGAAAAGATTCAAATTATAGATGCTCCTTTAGTTGAAGGTGTAATAACAGCTGCTGTTGAATGCAGTATGAATAAAAATATAGAAGAAATTAAAATAGTATTAAAAGAAATGGCTTTAAATAAAATTTAGTTACATGTAAAGCTAGATTTATTTCATTTCCAATAAAGGTTGAAGAATTGGAAGTAATTATTGTCGCAGAATATGGTGAATATTACAAAATTATTATAGAGGTGTTTAAGTAATGAAGAAAATAATGAATAAAGCAGAAAATGTAGTAATGGAAATGTGTAATGGAATAGCTATGGCACATCCGGAATTAGAATTTGTAAGAAAATGTAAAATTATGAAGAAGAAAAATATTAATAAAAATAAAGTTAGTCTAATAAGTGGTGGTGGAAGTGGACATGAACCAGCCCATGCAGGATTTATAGGCAAAGGAATGTTAGACGCAGCAGTATGTGGAGATGTATTTGCTTCGCCATCTCAAATCCAAATCTATCAAGCAATAAAAGCTACCTGTAGTGAAAAAGGAACACTATTAATTATTAAGAATTACAGTGGAGATATGATGAACTTTAAAAATGCAGCATACCTAGCAAGTGAAGATGGAATTAAGGTTGATTATATTAAAGTAGATGATGACATTGCAGTTCAAGATAGTTTATACACTGTTGGACGTCGTGGAGTTGCAGGAACTGTTCTTGTACATAAAATAGCAGGTGCAGCAGCAGAGTTAGGATTATCATTGGAAGAAGTTAAAAAGATTGCTGAAAAGGCTGTTTCAAATGTCAGAAGCTTAGGATTTGCATTTTCATCATGTACAGTACCAGCTAAGGGGACTCCAACATTTGAAATAGCAGAAGATGAAATGGAATTTGGAGTTGGAATTCATGGAGAGCCTGGAATTAAGAGAGAACAAATAGGTACAGCTGATGAGCTAGCTGAAAGAATTATAAATTCTATCTTAAAGGATATGAAAATAGATGGAACAAATAATGAAGAAGTTGCGTTGTTGATTAATGGATTTGGCGGAACTCCATTACAAGAATTATACTTATTTAATAATTCTGTCACAGCAGAATTAGCAAAGAGAAACATTAACATATGCAGAACTTTTGTAGGAAATTATATGACAAGCATAGATATGCAAGGTGCATCAGTGTCATTAATGAAGTTAGATGGACAACTTAAAGAGTTATTATCAGAAAAATGCGATGCACCATCATTTAAAGTTTCTGGACCAGTAGATGCAATTGAATATACAGCATTGCAGGAGAGTGATGATGCAGAAAATGAAGTTACTTTTGAGGCAGAAACTAGTGAGAAATTTGCATGTATTAATAATGAAAAAATAAATCTAGATAATATGATTTATATTATTGATAAAATGAGTGAAGTTATTATTAAAAATGAAGTACCATTCTGTGAATTAGATTCTCATGCTGGAGACGGAGATTTTGGTATGAGTGTGGCAAAAGGATTTAAGCAGCTAAAAAGGGAATGGAAACAAATTCTTTCAGAAGAGCATAAAACAATAGGAGAATTTTTAAATGCATGTTCATTAGTAATAATGGAATACTGTGGAGGAGCATCAGGTCCAATATGGGGATCTGCATTTAGGGCAGCAGGAAAGCAAGTATCAGAAAAGGCTGAATTAACAGTTTCAGAATTTGCAGAAATGATACAGGCAGCAGTTAGAGGAATTCAAGCTACTGGAGAACGTTCTTTTGGAAGAGGAGCTGTCGTTGGAGACAAGACACTAATAGATGCTCTAGTACCATGTGCTGATGCTTGGATAGATTGTGCAAAAGTAAACATTAATTTTAAAGAAGCGTTTGAGATTGGGGCTAAAGCAGCTGTCGAAGGAGCAAAAAAGACAGAGGAAATAGTTGCGCGTATGGGACGTGCGGGAACCGTTGGTGATAGAAGTTTAGGATATCCAGATGCAGGAGCATATGGATTAGGGGTAATATTCACAGAAATTTCAGAGGCAATAAAGTAGTTTATCAAAGAACCTAATAGAAAATATTTAATGCCTGTAGACACTTTAATAGATGTATACAGGCATTTAGACTTTCTAGTTATATATTAAATAGCTAAGAAAATGTGGTTTCAACTTTTGCTTATTATCATTAGCTACTGTTATTTTGATGATAGAGTAGTAAGTTTATGAGAGCTCTTGTAGTTGTAAGTGATACTAGTGAGTTTAACTATCACAATGAGTTAATATAGTTTAAAATTACATAATTTAAAAGAAGGATGATTGTGGTGATGAAGAATGAATAACATTATTAATCTTAAGGATATAATAAGTATCGATGATTTCCAGAATATTCAAGACGATATTGCAAAAGCTACAGAAATTTCTATTATAACTACAGATTATAAAGGTAAACCTGTTACAAAACATAGTTGCTGTACAGAATTTTGCAGTATTATACGCCGCGACAAAAAACAATCAGAATTATGTGAAAGATGTGATTCAAGAGGTGGAATCGAAGCTACAAGAACAGGAAAGCCATATATATACATATGTCATAAGGGGTTAGTAGATTTTGCGGTACCTATTATAGTTCAAGGGCAATATATAGGAGATATAATGGCTGGACAAGTTCTTATAAATCAAGATGAACAAAAATATTTAGAAAGTGTTACAAATGTTAATTGCGATCTAGGAGGAGATCAAGAGCTTATATATGCATATAATAGACTTCCAACTATTCCACTAGAAAAAATTAAAAATATATCCCAAATGATTCTACACTTATCAAAATATTTAGTAGAAGAAGGGATGCATAAGATAACTGTAAAGAAGTTAAATGAAAGTAGTGAGCAGTCTACCAAATTGGAAACTGAACAAATTAAATTACAAAATAATTTAGAAAAATTAAAATTAAAATCATTATATACTCAAATAAGTCCCAAATTTGTATTTAACATAATGAATAATATTTATTCACTAGCATTAATAGAAGATGCAGAAAAAACAAGTGATCTAACTTACAAATTTACAGAATTTATAAGAAATACATTTTATAAATCTAATAAAGTGGTTACATTAAAAGAAGAATTAGATTATTGTTTAGATTACTTAAATTTGCAGAAGATTAGGTTTAGTGATAGATTAAGTTTTAGTATTAGTTTAGGCAATGTAGATAATTTTAAACTTCCATTTATGAGCATTTTCCCATTTGTTGAAAATTCTATAGTCCATGGGATCATGGAAAAAGAGGATGTTGGGGATGTAAATATAGTTGTAGATAAAAAAGATGAATTCATAATAATTTCAGTTACGGATGACGGAATAGGAATACCAAAAGAAAAATTAAAGTTTATAAATTCTGAAGAAAACAATATAAATTACTCTTTAAGTGGTATAGTGGCTGCAAAACAACGAATAAAAAATTTCTATAGGTATGATTATTTTATAAATGTAGTAAGTGATTTGAATAAATGGACAAAAGTTATAATAAGCTTACCAATTGATGAAAGGTAGGTAATATTAATGTGTAATGTTATGTTAGTAGATGATGAGAGCATAGAGCTAGAAGCACTTAAAAAAATAATTAATAAATTAGATATTAAAATGAACATTGTCGCCGCATTAGAAAATGCCAAAAAAGCAATAGAAATTGATAAAGAAGTTAATTCAGATATAATAATTATAGATAATGAGATGCCAGGAATAAATGGAGTTGAGGCTTCAAAAATTATAAAAAAAAATAATAAAGATAAAATTATAATATTACTTATTGAATATTATAATTTCAATAATAAAGTAGTTGATCTAAATATTGATGATTATATATTAAAACCAATAAGTTTAGAAAATTTGTATAACATGTTAAATAAACATATTATAAATTTAGCAACAAATGAAAATAAATTAAAAGAAAAAGAGTTATTGATTCTATCTAAAATAATTTTTAATGAAGAAAAAGATATTAAGGATTTGCTTCAGAATTTATTATATGGATATGAATTGTTATGCAATAGGGATATTAATATTTATAAAGATAAATGTACAAGTTTACTAAATAGAATGATTAATATTTTTATTAAAATGAGAGATAAAAATAAGGGATATACAAATCTTAATATATATAATGATAAGTTATATACTATTAATAATATATCTAAAATAAATATTGTTATGAATGAATTCTTAGAATTTATGAGCCAAGATAATCATGATGATATAATTAGGGAAAGATTGATTGGAAGTAAAGAGATAAACACTGTTTTAAATCCAGTTTTAACTTATATAAGTGAAAAATATAATGAAAAAATAACATTAGAAAGTGTGTCTAAAGCTTGTAATTTAAGTGTTTTTTATCTAAGTAAATTATTTAAAAAAAACACAGGAATGAATTTCAGTGATTATATAAATTTATATAAAATAGAAAAAGCTAAGCAGTTATTAGATAATACGGATATGTCTATAATAGATATATCTATAAGTTTAGGATACGATGAATCAGGATATTTTTCAAAAGTTTTCAAGAAAGCAGTAGGAATAACTCCATCAGTATATAGAAATAGTAATTAGAATAATTAAAGACAAAAAGCTATCTAATAATGATTTTTATCACTATTGGATAGCTTTTTATTTTTAATGTAACTTTTAATAAAAATTGAAATTTAAAGAAAACTGTTGCGCACAACAAGGATGTCAAATTTTTAAATTTAGAGGAATCAACAAAAACGTTATCATTAAACAAGAAAATACTAATAAATAAAAAAGTAAGACAAGATAGCAAGAAAGTACAAATATTAAGCAATAAATTTTGTTAAAAATTTATCAATACGATGATAATATTAGATTAAGCCAAGCGAAATTATGATTGGAGGAAATTAGAATGATAAGTAAAGGATTTAGTACCCAAACAGAAAGAATAAATAATTTAAAAGCTCAAATATTAAATGCTAAACCATGTGTAGAGTCAGAGAGAGCAGTATTAATAACAGAATCATTTAAAGAAACAGAAGGGCAGCCGGCAATATTAAGAAGGGCATTGGCTTTAAAGCATATATTGGAAAATATCCCTATAACAATTAGAGAAGAAGAACTTATAGTAGGAAGTTTAACTAAAGAACCAAGATCTTCTCAAGTATTTCCTGAATTTTCTAATAAATGGTTACAAGATGAATTAGATAGACTAGACAAAAGGACTGGAGATGCATTTCAAATTTCAGAAGAAAGTAAAGAAAAATTAAAAGCTGTATTTGAATATTGGAATGGAAAAACAACAAGTGAATTAGCAACTTCATATATGACTGAAGAAACAAGAGAAGCAGTAAATTCTGATGTATTTACTGTAGGAAATTATTACTATAATGGAGTGGGACATGTTTCCGTTAGTTATGAGAAAGTATTAAAAATTGGATTTAATGGGATTATAAATGAAGCAAAGGAACAATTAGAGAAAAATAGAAGTATAGATCCTGATTTTATAAAGAAAGAGAAATTTTTAAATAGTGTTATTATTTCCTGCGAAGCAGCAATAATATATGCAAATAGATATGCTAAAAAGGCTAAAGAGCTTGCAGACAATGCAAATGATTTAAAAAGAAAATCTGAATTAAATGAAATAGCAAAAATCTGTCTAAAGGTTCCAGCAGAAGGAGCAACTTCTTTCTATGAAGCGTGTCAATCATTTTGGTTTGTTCACGCAATAATAAATACAGAATCTAATGGACATTCTATTTCGCCAGCTAGATTTGATCAATATATGTATCCATATTATGAAAATGATGAAAATATAACAGAGGAATTTGCTCAAGAGTTAATAGATTGTATATGGATTAAATTAAATGATATTAATAAAGTAAGAGATGAGATTTCAACTAAGCATTTTGGAGGCTATCCAATGTACCAAAATTTAATCGTTGGAGGGCAAAATTCAGAAGGAAAAGATGCAACAAATAAAATATCATATATGGCATTAGAAGCAGCAGTACATGTTAAATTACCTCAACCATCTCTATCAGTAAGAATATGGAATAAGACTCCAGACGAATTTATGCTTAGAGCAGCAGAATTAACTAGAGAAGGATTAGGACTTCCAGCTTATTATAATGATGAAGTTATTATTCCAGCATTAGTTGCTAGAGGACTTACGTTAGAAGATGCAAGAGACTATGGAATAATTGGATGTGTTGAGCCACAAAAGCCAGGAAAAACAGAAGGATGGCATGATTCAGCATTCTTTAACCTTGCTAGAATAGTAGAGTTAACTATAAATTCTGGATTAGATAAAAATAAACAAATTGGACCTAAAACTCAAAGTTTTGAAGAAATGAAATCTTTTGATGAATTTATGAATGCCTATAAGATTCAAATGGAGTATTTTGTAAAACATATGTGTTGTGCTGATAATTGTATAGATATTGCACATGCAGAAAGAGCACCATTACCTTTCTTGTCATCTATGGTTGATGATTGTATTGGTAGAGGAAAAAGCCTTCAAGATGGTGGGGCAGAATATAACTTTAGTGGACCACAAGGTGTTGGGGTAGCTAATATAGGAGATTCATTAGTTGCTGTTAAAAAAGTTGTGTTTGATGAAAATAAAATTACGCCTTCAGAATTAAAGAAAGCATTAAATAATGATTTTGAAAATGCAGAAGAAATACAAGCATTACTAAAAAAAGCTCCTAAGTTTGGAAATGATATTGATGAAGTTGATGATTTAGCTAGAGAAGGTGCATTAGTATACTGTAGGGAAGTTAATAAATATACAAACCCAAGAGGTGGAAAATTTCAACCAGGATTATATCCATCATCAATAAATGTATACTTTGGAATTTTAACAGGTGCTACTCCAGATGGTAGAAAATCTGGACAACCATTAGCTGATGGGGTTTCTCCATCAAGAGGATGTGATGTGTCTGGCCCTACTGCAGCTTGTAATTCAGTTGCTAAATTGGATCATTTTATAGCTTCAAATGGAACTTTATTCAACCAAAAATTTCATCCATCAGCATTAAAAGGTGATAATGGATTAACAAATGTATCAGCATTGATAAGAAGTTATTTTGATCAAAAAGGTTTTCATGTTCAATTTAATGTAATAGATAAACAAATATTACTTGCAGCACAAAAAAATCCTGAAAAGTACCAAGACTTAATTGTTAGAGTTGCTGGATATAGTGCGCAATTCATTTCTTTAGATAAATCTATACAAAATGATATCATTGCAAGAACAGAACATGTTATGTAAAAAAGTTTCAGAGGGGATAAAAAGTGATGAGTAAAGATATTGAAGGTGTCATATTTAATATACAAAAATTTTCATTACATGATGGACCGGGGATAAGAACTATAGTATTTTTCAAAGGTTGTAATATGTCATGTTTATGGTGTAGTAATCCAGAATCACAAGAAGTTGCTCCTCAAATAATGTTTAATAAAAATTTATGTACTAAATGTGGAAGATGTCAGTCAGTATGTGAAACTTCAGCTATTGATATGAATTCAGTATATAGAATAGATAAAAGTAAATGCATTAAATGTAAAAGATGTGTTGAAAGTTGTTTAAATGGAGCGCTTGTTCTTGAAGGAAAGAAATACAGTGTTGAAGAGATCATTAAAGAATTAAAAAAAGATAGTGTCCAATATAGAAGATCAAATGGTGGAATTACATTATCTGGAGGCGAAGTGTTACTCCAACCTGATTTTGCAGTAGAGCTTTTAAAAGAATGTAAAGCATATGGATGGCATACTGCTATTGAAACAGCAATGTATGTGAATAGTGAAGCCGTAAAAAAGGTAATGCCATATATAGATTTAGCTATGATTGATATAAAGAGTATGAATGATGAAGTTCATAAGAGATTTACAGGCGTAAGCAATAATATTATCTTAAAAAACATCAAATTAAGCGATCAATTGACTAAAGAAATAATAATTAGAATTCCCGTAATTGAAGGATTTAATGCAGATTTACAAAGTATAGGAGAAATAGCTCAATTTTCAAAATCATTAACAAACCTTAAAAGAATTGATCTTCTTCCATACCACAATTATGGAGAAAATAAGTATGAAGCTATTGGAAGAGATTATTTACTAGGTGAATTGAAATCTCCTAGTGAAGATAAAATGGAGAGATTAAAAGCTTTAGTTGAAATTATGGGAATACCTTGCACAATTGGAGCGCAGTAATATTCTGAAGGCGACTAAAAAATATGTCTATGAAAGGAGATGTGAATCTTGAAGAAGTTAAATGAAATAAAACAATTAAGCCTTGATATAGTAAAGGAAATGGCTGTGGCAGCTGAAGCTAAAGCTGCTGAAATGAATGTGCCAATAGTGTTTGCGGCAGTAGATTCAGGGACAAATTTAATGCTTATGCACAGAATGGAGAACGCTTTTATAACAAGTGTTGATATAGCAATCAACAAAGCATTTACTTCAGCAGCATTAAAAATAGGAACTCATGAAGTTACTCCAAGCATTCAGCCAGGAGAAAGTCTTTATGGATTACAATTAACCAATAACTGCAGAATAATACCTTTTGGCGGCGGTTTCCCGATAATAGAAAATGGACAAGTTATTGGAGCCGTGGGAGTAAGCGGAGGAAGTGTTGAAGAAGATATGGCTATAGCAAAGGCTGCAGCAGAAATTTTTAATAAATAATTTTAAAATGAAAAGGAGAATATTTTATATGAGAATGTATGATTATTTAGTACCAAGTGTAAACTTTATGGGAGCAAATTCAGTATCAGTAGTAGGCGAACGATGTAAAATATTAGGTGGAAAAAAAGCATTAATAGTTACAGATAAATTTTTAAGAGACATGGAAGGTGGAGCTGTTGAATTAACAGTTAAATATTTAAAAGAAGCTGGATTAGATGTTGCATATTATGACGGAGTTGAACCGAATCCAAAAGATGTTAATGTTATAGAAGGATTAAAAATATTTAAAAATGAAAATTGTGATATGATAGTAACTGTAGGTGGAGGGAGTTCTCATGATTGTGGTAAAGGAATAGGAATTGCTGCAACACATGAAGGAGATCTTTATGATTACGCTGGAATAGAAACACTTAGCAATCCATTACCACCAATAGTAGCAGTAAATACTACTGCAGGAACTGCTAGTGAAGTAACTCGTCATTGCGTATTAACTAATACAAAGAAAAAAATAAAATTTGTTATAGTTAGCTGGAGAAACTTACCATTAGTTTCTATAAATGATCCAATGCTTATGGTTAAAAAACCAGCAGGATTAACAGCAGCTACAGGAATGGACGCTTTAACTCATGCAATTGAAGCATATGTATCAAAAGATGCAAATCCGGTGACAGATGCTTCAGCAATACAAGCTATTAAACTAATATCACAAAATTTAAGACAAGCTGTAGCTTTAGGAGAAAATCTTGAAGCAAGAGAAAACATGGCTTATGCATCATTGTTAGCTGGAATGGCGTTTAATAATGCCAATTTAGGATATGTACATGCAATGGCTCACCAATTAGGTGGATTATATGATATGCCACATGGTGTTGCTAATGCTATGCTTTTACCTCATGTTGAACGTTATAATATGATATCAAATCCTAAGAAATTTGCGGATATAGCAGAATTTATGGGAGAAAATATTTCAGGTCTTTCAATAATAGAAGCAGCAGAAAAAGCTATAGATGCTATGTTTAGACTTTCAAAAGACGTTGGAATCCCAGCAAGTTTGAAAGAAATGGGAATTAAAGAAGAAGATTTTGAACATATGGCAGAACTAGCTCTTTTAGATGGAAATGCATTTAGTAATCCAAGAAAAGGAAATGAAAGAGATATCGTAAATATATTTAAAGCTGCTTATTAATATTTCAATTTATGGAATCTTCTAATCAAGAAATTTCACTAATGGAAACTTTATTGAAGTTTACGACTATATTTGAAAGACGATTGATAAGATATTTTTGTAATCTTATATATTTTATTTAATATAAAACTGCCCTATAAAGATGGACTTTTATTAAATTGTTTATCTTTATAGGGTATTTTTAATTGGTTAAAAGTTAATCTTATTCAGTAAGTTCCCAGTAGATTCCCTAAACTTAGGTGAAGTACGAACATGGATTGTTCTAAATGGAATGGATGGATTATCTATTCTTGAAAGTAACAAATCTGCGGCAATATCTCCCATCTCATAACTTGGGATACTAACAGTAGTGAGATGAGGTTCAATTATTTTTGATTCCATTGAATCATCAAATCCACATACTAAAATATCATCAGGTACAGAAATATTTTTATGTTTTAGAGCTCTTATGACATTAATTGCAATAAAATCGTTTGCGCATACAAGAACTTGAGGAAGAACTGAAAGGTTCATTATCTTGTTACCAAGCCATTCAGGATCAGCATAAGGTTCTTTGTCGTTTTCGATAATAGAATTATTAATATCAAATGAGAGTTTTGAATCTAATAGAGCAGAGCAATAACCCTTCCAACGTTCGTAAAAACTCTCACAATGATATATATCGCCTACAAACCCTATATTTGTTTTATTATTATTAATTAGGGTTTTAATAATATTATAAGTACTATGGAAATTTTCCATTAAAAGAATATCAGCATTTACGGGTTTACTGTTGTGGGTGCTAGGTGAATCGATAAATAGTGTAGGAATGTCTAATCCACATATAAGCTCACTATAATTTTTATCAAACATTTCTATGCATATTATGCCATCAACCAACTCAGGTTTAAAGTTCGATGGTAAGCTTGAGGAATTTAATTCATTATCACGAACAACATACATAGACAATCTATAGCCAAGAGTGCTCATCTTTTCTTCAAAACCTGATAAAAGATGAGATCCAAAATGGGAACTGTTTGGCATACTGCTTGTTAATAGTGCAATTTCTTTATTTAAAGATGAATTGGGAGAAATGGATGATACATTGTTTACATATGCAAATTGTTTGTAACCCATTTCAATTGCCTTTTGAATAATTTTAGATTTTGTAGCTTCTGCTAATGTTCCAGTATTATTTAAAGCTTTAGAAACTGTATTCCTTGAAATCCCCAATTCATCGGCTATATCTTGAACCGTTATTTTCTTATTTAGCATTATTAAAGGCTCCTTTCTTTGTCATATAAAATCTGTATCAATATTTTAAGTATTGTTATTGACATTAGTATAACAAATGAAGTGACAAATGTAAAATAAAATAATTATATATACATAAATGCTGGCAAATAAAAAGAGATATAATATATTTTGTGTGCAAATGTAAAAACGCAGTGATGATAAAATGTAATATTTATATTGACAAATGTAATGAAAATCTGGTAATATCTATTTATAAATTAAAGATAAGGTTTACAAAAAAGATTTAACAAGCAGAGTGGATTTGTAAAGGTAAATTGAGTTTGTGTTACAAATGTAAAAAATAAATAATAAAATGAAAGGGGAAATAAGTTTGAATGGGGTAAAAAGTACAAGATTTAATTTTAACAGATTAGATGGTGGAGATCCTATTATTAATAAAAAGAACTCTAAAATACATAGTAAGTTAAAGTATATCAAAAAGAATTATCAATTATATCTGTTCTTCACGCTACCGCCACTAATACTGTTAATTATTTTTAAGTATATTCCTATGGGAGGAGTACTAATTGCATTTGAAGATTATAGTGCTATTTCGGGAGTTTTCCATAGTCAGTGGGTAGGATTAAAACATTTTGAAAGATTTTTATCTTCCCCAGATTTTATGACTTTGTTAATGAATACTTTAAAGGTAAGTTTATATGGAATATTGTGGGGATTCCCGTTACCGATTATACTTTCTTTACTTTTAGCAAGAATAAAGAGTGAGGGAATTAAGAAAAAGATTCAATTAATTTTGTATGCTCCTAATTTTATTTCTGTAATAGTAATTTCAGGTATGATTATAGTTTTCTTATCACCGATTGGGCCAGTTAATCAATTTTTTGGAACTGCTACAAACTTTATGGCAATGCCTAGTGCATTTCGGACTATATATGTAGCTAGTTCAGTTTGGCAGGCAACTGGTTGGGCATCAATTATTTATACAGCAGCTCTTTCAAATGCAAGTCAAGAATTAACAGAAGCAGCTGTTATAGATGGAGCGAATATTTTTCAACAAATTTTGAATGTTGATTTACCAGCAATTAAGCCAATTATGGTTATTCAATTTATTTTATCAGCAGGAAATATTATGAGTGTAGGTTTTGAAAAAGCATTAGCTTTGCAAACAGATTTGAATTTACCAACTTCAGAAATTTTACCAACTTATGTTTATAAAATGGGTCTTCTAAATGGAGATTATAGTTTTTCAACAGCCGTAGGTTTGTTTAATTCAGTTATTAATATAGTTTTATTAATAGTTGTGAATTCAATTGTTAAAAAATTAAATGAAGGAGAAGGAATATAAGATGAATATAAAAATGAAAATGAAAAAATTCAAAAAATTATCATTTTCTGATAAATCTATTACAATAAGTGGTTATGTAGGCGTAATACTTTTTGTATTAGCTATTATTATACCACTTATATATATAGTTGTTGCTTCTTTTATGGATCCCAATACATTAAACAATCAAGGAATAACATTTGATTTTAGTAAATGGTCAATAGAAGGATATACAAGAGTATTTAAAGACGATATGCTTTTAAGAGGATTTTTAAATTCCGTATTCTATTCTACTGCTTATGCGGTAATTTCAGTTGGAGCCACACTTTTAGCTGCATACCCATTATCTAGACCAGATTTTGTGGGGAAAAAAATTATTACTACTTTATATATTATTACTATGTTTTTTGGCGGAGGGTTGATGCCAACATATCTTTTGGTTGACAATCTAAAGCTTCTTAACACAGTGTGGGCGATTTTACTTCCAGGTGCAATTAATGTATGGAATATTATACTGGCAAGAACTTATTTTCAAAGCTTACCAAAAGAGTTAAGAGAAGCATCTGCTATAGATGGTGCAAGTGATATTACACATTTCTTTAAAATAATGATTCCAGTATGTAAACCAATTATTGCAGTATTACTTTTATATCAATTTGTAGCTCAATGGAATAGTTACTTTGATGCTATGATTTATTTAGATGATACTAAATTGCAACCTCTGCAATTAGTAATTAGATCAATCTTAATTCAAAATACACCAAGACCTGGTATGATTGCAGATGTTCAAAGTGCAGCAGCAATGGCTAAAATGGCACAATTGCTAAAATACTCCACTATTGTTGTTTCAAGTTTACCTTTACTAGTTATGTATCCATTTTTCCAAAAGTATTTTGATAAGGGAATAATGGCAGGATCAGTGAAGGGATAAAAAAATATATATAGAAAAAGGATGGGGAAATAATATGAGGAAAAATAAAATTAGAAAGTTGGTTAGTATTTCTTTAGCTATGTTAACAGTATTATCATTTACAGCATGTAGTAGCTCAAGCAAGAAAACAGATACAGCTACATTAAAGGATGTTTCATTTCCATTAAAAGAAACAGCTACTTTAAAAATGCTTACAAGTGCGCCATCAATTTCGACTCAAGACCCAAATGAAAGAATTATTTTTCAAAGATTAGAGAAAGAAACAAATGTGCATATCGATTGGACGTGCTATACAGATGATCAATTTCCTGATAAAAAGAATTTAGCATTATCAAAAAAAGATACACTTCCAGATGTAGTATTTAATGCTGGTATGAACAATAATGATTTACTTCGTTATTCAAAACAAGGAGTTATTATTCCAGTTGAAGATTTAATAACAAAATATATGCCAAATTTATCAAAAGTTCTAGAAGAAAAACCAGAGTATAAGAAAATGATTACTGCACCTGATGGTCATATTTATTCATTCCCATGGATAGAGGAATTAGGAAGTGGAAAGGAAGCTATTCAAGCTGTTGGAGATATTCCATGGATAAATAAAAAATGGCTTGATGAATTAGGTCTTCAAGTACCAAAAACAACTGATGAATTAGTTACAGTTTTAAAAGCATTTAAAGATAAACACCCTGAAGGGAAAACAGATGTAATTCCAATGTCATTTATTATTAATGCTGTTGGCGGAAATGAAGATCCAGGATTTATACTTGGGGCTTTTGGATTGGGAGACAATGGAGATCATTATATGGTGACTAATGATAAGAAAGTTGTATATTCAACTACTCAAGATGGATATAAAGAAGGTATCAAGTGGCTTCACAAGCTTCAAGAAGAAGGTCTTATAGATCCAGAAGCATTTACTCAAAAGTGGGATACTTTTGTAGCAAAAGGAAAAAATGATCGTTACGGTATGTTTTTCACTTGGGATAAAGCTAATATAGCTGCAAACAAAGATGATTATATTCCACTTCCAGCACTTGCAGGTCCTAATGGAACTGTTAATGCTACTAGATCAAATGGATATGGGTTTGATTTAGGAAGATGTGTTGTAACATCGGCAAATAAAAATTTAGAATTAACAGCAAAATGGATAGATAAGTTATATGATCCTCTTCAATCAATACAAGATAACTGGGGAACATATGGTGATGAGAAAAATCAAAATGTATTTGAGTTAACAGAAAATAAAACTTTAAAGCATTTACAATTAGGTACAGCATCACCATGGGAAGTTCGTGCAAATCAATTTGTTTCAGGACCATTAGCAGTTCTTGATAGTTATTATGGAAAGTATACAACATCTCCAGATGATGCCCAAGAAAGATTAGATATACTTCATAAAACTTATGTTAAAGATATGAAAGCTGATTACAATTATCCACCTGTATTTATGTCTCAAGAAGATATAGAAAAACTTACTCAATATGAAACAGCAGTAAAGGCATATACAGAACGTAAGAAAGCTGAATGGATTTTAAATGGTGGAATAGATGAAGAATGGGACTCTTATTTAAAAGAAATGGATGATCAAGGTTTATCAAAAATATTAGAAATTAAACAAAAATATTTAGATGCATACTTTGCAAAATAAAAAACTTATATAAGCGGCTTGTATGGTCGCTTATATAATATTTAAGATAATTGAAAGGAAATGATTATGAATAATGTAGTGAGAAATAGTAGTGAAATTTTAAATAAAGCAAGAGTTTTTGAAGAAGAATCTATAAAGAGTATACCAAAAGAGCAGAGGCCATTGTTTCATTTATCATCACCAGTCGGCTGGATTAACGATCCAAATGGATTTTCTAAATTTGCAAAGGAGTATCATCTTTTTTATCAATATTATCCATACGATACTAAATGGGGACCAATGCATTGGGGGCATAGTAAGACAAAGGACTTTATAAAGTGGGAGCAGTTACCAACAGCTCTTGCGCCAGATCAGGAATATGATATGGGAGGATGTTTTTCTGGAAGTGCAGTAGAGTCAGATGGAAAGCAAATACTCATGTATACTGGAGTGTTGGACAAAGTTCAAAAAGATGGGGCTCATATAATTAGACAAACTCAATGTATTGCAATTGGAGATGGAGTAAATTATGAAAAGCTAACTTGTAATCCTGTGATAACAAGTTATTCTCTACCAGAAGGTAGTAATTTAGAAGACTTCAGAGATCCTAAGATATGGAAAGAAGATGATGGTTTTTATGCTGTAGTAGCTAGCAGGCATGCTGATGGAAGCGGACAAATTCTTTTATATAAATCAAGTGATTTGAAAGAATGGAGCTTTGTTTGTATTCTGGATAGAAGTAAAAATGAGATAGGTAGCATGTGGGAATGTCCAGACTTTTTTAATATTGATGGAAATAATATCATGATCATTTCACCAATGGAAGTAAAGGCGAATGGACTAAAATTCCATAATGGACATAATACGGTGTACTTAATTGGAAAATATGATAAGGAAAATCATACGTTTAATAGAGAAGATTATGGAACTATAGATTTTGGTTTGGATTTTTATGCTCCTCAAACTCTAGAAGCAGAAGATGGAAGAAGAATTATGATAGGATGGATGCAATCATGGGAAAATAATATTGTTCCAAGTGACTTTAAGTGGTGCGGAATGATGAGCATTCCTAGAGAACTAACAATAAAGGATGGAAAGCTAATCCAAAATCCAATTAGAGAAATTAGGAATTATTATAAGAATTCTGTTAAATACGAGAATGTATTAATTAAAGATAATGTGGAGTTAGAAGGTATATCAGGAAGAGAATTAGATATGACTCTGGAAATTGATGGTTCAAATTGCGAAGAGTTTATAATTAAAATTGCTAAAAATAATGACTATGAAACATTAGTTACTTTTGATCCAAGAAAAGATATCATTTCATTTGATAGAAGTTATTCAGGGAAACTTTGTGATTCCTTACATAAGAGAGAAATGAATATAAGAAATCAAAATGGAAAGATTAAACTAAGATTAATTATAGATAAATACTCTGTTGAAATATTTGCAAATGATGGCGAACAAGTAATGACATCTACTTTTTATACTAACTTAGATGCAACAGATATTTCGTTTTGTGCTAAGGGTGAAGCAAAAGTAAGTATTGAAAAGCATAGTATTGTTTTAAATTAAGGATTATATTTAGATGTGTTTAAAAAAGCGACTAAATTAGGTTTTATAATTTAGCCACTTTTAAGTACATAGATAAGTGGAAAATTTCAAATAAATGTTAGTTTTTAAAGTGAATTTCTATAGTTTAATGAATATAAACTAAGATATATGGAGGAGTAAGATGAGTAAAAATATTTTTTGTATAGGAGAGCTTTTAATTGACATGGTTTGTGTTGATAATAAAGGATTAAAAGATGGAGAAAAGTTCGAGAAAAAAGCAGGTGGGGCGCCAGCAAATGTTGCAGCATGCATTTCTAAATTAGATGGAAATGCTTATTTTTTAGGACAAGTTGGTGATGACTACTTTGGAAAACATTTAATAGAATTGTTAAAAGATTTAAATATAAATACAGAAATGGCAGTAGAAAAAAGTAGTACAACAATAGCGCTAGTTGGTATAGATAAAAATGGTGAGCGTAATTTTGATTTTCTAAGAGGCAGTGATGGAGAATATTCATTTAATAATATTAATTTATCAAAAATAGATAACTCAGATATCATTCATTTTGGTTCCGCTACAGGATTTTTAGAAGGTGAATTAAAGAAAACATATTTTAAATTATTGGAATATGCAAAATCAAATAATATATATGTATCTTTTGACCCTAATTATCGTGATGCATTAATAACGCCAGATAAATTAGAAATGTTTGTTGAAGATAGTATTAAGTTCATAAGAGAAAGCGATTTTACTAAATTGAGTGATGAAGAACTTTTTCTATTAACTAAGGAAAAAGATATAACAACAGGAGTTAATAAACTACATGAATTAGGCGTTAAGGTTGTAACTATTACGCTAGGATCTAAAGGGACGTATCTAAGTGTTGGTGGACAGAATGGAATAATTCCATCCATTAAAATTAAGCAAGTAGATTCAACTGGTGCTGGAGATGCATTTGTTGGAGCTGTATTAAAACAAGTATCTGATATTGAGAATAAACAAAATATAAGCTTTGAAGAATGGAAAGACATAATTACATTTGCTAATAAAGTAGGTGCTATTACATGTACAAATTATGGAGCAATAGCATCAATGCCTATTTTAAGTGAAGTAAGAAATTTATTTTAATATATATTGCAATAATAAATTTATATTTAAACTTCTAATGAGCAAAGTACTCAGCTAGGTCAAAAATTTAGAGGCTCAATTATAACATATATATTAGTGTGAAAAAATATAACAAATAATATTAGAGTGTAATTGTACTAAAAAATAATAGAAAAAGTGTGTTAATGAAAGTCTGTATTGTGTAAATTAAAAAGAAGAGTGTAAAGAGTAAATATTTTTATTAAGTGAAGCTGGTTTAAGCTTAAATTTATTATAATATGCTTTATTTACACTCTTGTTTGGTACAATAATTGCTTTGAATAAGAAATTAGGTAAGTATTTAGTTGGAAATTTAAATAGAAGTGTTATTTATAGATTTGGATATATAATGGTAAGTACTAAAAATTAAAACTAGGGATTAGAGGAAAGTGATAATGCTATGAAGCAAATTGATAAGATTTATAAGTATATATTATCAAATTCTAGGGAATTTACTAAAGAAAAATTATTTAAAATTAAGGGATTTAGTGCGCAGCAAGTTGCTGAACACTTGGGGATATTAAGGAGTAATGCTTCCAGAGAACTTAATATTCTTTGTAGAGAAAAGAAAATAATTAAAATTAAAAATAGACCTGTTCTATATTTTGATAGAGAGCAGTTTATTAGAATATTAAATGTAAACTTAAATGATAAATGTGAAGAAGGTATAGAAATTAATGATTTTATCAATTTGTTAGAGGAAAAAGAAGATAAATCACCTTTCGACTCGCTAATAGGATTTAATACAAGTTTGAAAAATCAAATAGAACAAGCAAAGGCTGCTTTATTATACCCACCAAATGGGTTGCATACCCTAATAATTGGTAGTACTGGTGTTGGTAAAAGTTTATTTGCTAATATGATGTACAAATACTATAAAAATATAAAACAGTCACAAAAAGATCCGCCATTTATAATATTTAATTGTGCTGATTATTCTAATAATCCTCAACTTCTTCTATCACATATATTTGGACATGTCAAAGGTGCGTTTACAGGAGCTGAAAAAGAAAAGGAAGGGATTGTTGAAAAAGCTGATGGAGGTATATTGTTTCTAGATGAGATACATAGATTACCACCAGAAGGGCAGGAAATGGTATTTTACTTTATGGATACGGGAACCTATAACAAATTAGGCGAAACAGATAGACAGCATAAAGCGAATGTGCTATTGATTGGAGCTACAACAGAGGATCCAAGTTCTACGCTACTTAAGACTTTTATTAGAAGGATTCCTATAACAATAACTATTCCACCTTTTGATGAAAGACCTGTTAATGAAAAAATAGAGCTTGTACAATATTTGATTTCCAAAGAAGCACAGAGAGTGAACAAAACTATTAAGATTTCGTCGGAAGCAATTAAAGCTCTCATAGGCAGTACCAATTATGGAAATGTAGGACAGCTAAAATCTAATATACAATTGGTTTGTGCAAAGGGCTTTTTTAATTGTATTAACACAAATAAGGACATTGAAATAAATTTAAGTACGCTACCTCCAAATATAAAAAGCGGAATATTAGCTTTTGGAAATCAAACTAAAGATAAAACAACTATGTGGAATATCATCCCTAACAATATCACTATTCAGCCAGATGGCAATAGAAAATTCTTAGAAACAGAGGATTATGAAACACCATTTAATATTTATAGAATAATAGAGAGTAAAACTTCTGTGCTTCAAGAAGAGGGCATGAATGATGAAGAAATAAAGAGATTTATTACTACAGACATTAGCATTCATTTAAAACAATTTTATGATAGATTTAATAATGATATAAGTCGTAGAGAAGGCCTATTAAAGATTGTTGATAAAAATATTGTGGAATTTTCAGAAAAGATAAAAATACTAGCTGAAAATAGATTAAATAGAAAATTGAATGAAAGATTTATTTATGCAACAAGTCTTCACTTTAGCGCACTATTTAATAGGATTAAGAAGAATACTGTTTCTTATGAGTCCAATATTGATTTATCGATATCAATTGAAAGTAAAGAATATGAGGTTGCTAAAGAAATCCATGCACTTATTGAGAAGAACTTTAACCTAAGTATACCTAATGTTGAGATCGAATATTTAGCATTATTATTAAATTCAATACAAGAATCATCTCGTCAAGAAAGAGTTGGAATTGTAGTAGCATCACATGGATCAGGAATTGCAAGTAGCATGGTTAATGTAGCTAAAAAGCTATTTGAAGCTGATAATATTCTTGCTGTTGATATGCCTCTTGAAAGAGCACCATCAGATGTTTTAGATAATGTTATAGAAAAAGTTAAGGAAGTTGATGAGGGAAAAGGCGTATTGCTTTTAGTAGATATGGGATCTTTGAATAGTTTTGCAGATGTTATTACAGAAAAGACAGGAATAAACATAAAAAGTATTGATATGGTTTCAACGCCACTAGTTCTAGAAGCTGTTAGAAAGTGTTCCGTTTGTGACGCTGATTTAAATTCAGTATATTCGTATTTACTTACTGATTTTAGGGGATACACTAATAATATTAACACTCAAGCAATTCAAGAAACTAAGGAAAAAAATAAGGTTATGATTACTGTATGTTCTACTGGAAAAGGGGCAGCTATAAAGCTTAAGGAGTTGGTAGAAACTGTTACAAATAATATAGGTGTTAAGAATGTTAATATTATTTCACTTGGGCTTACGAACTTAACTAAGTCAATTAAGAATATTCAGGAAGAAAATAATATTCTGGCTATTATAGGTATTGCAAATCCTAATCTTGGAATTCCATTTATATCTATAGAACAATTAATCGATGGAACAGGGGAGAATATATTAATAAGTATTATCCAAGGTAAAAAGATAGAAGCTATAAAAAATACAGGAGATAAGCAAATAATATTTGAAAATATTTGTAAAGAAACCATTGCCGAGTTTATAACATTTCTTAATCCACAAAAGATCTATTCCCTATTAAATGAATTCTTGAATTGTACTGAAAGGTTATTGAGTGAAAAATTTGAAAATCCAGTTAAATTACGAATCATGTTTCATGTTGCATGCGCATTGGAGAGAATGTTGCTGAATAATGGACTAGTATATGATGAATGTGATACAAGTTTTGACAAAAAAATTATAGAAGCATTAAAACAAGCTAGTTTGATTTTCAAAAATGCATTATCAATAAATCTAACAGATGATGAAATATATTATATTGCTGATATAATTGGATGAAACTTGGTTTAGTATAGGACTTTAACTAAAACATTAAATTTTAATTAGTATATATGTTGTGATAATGATTTTAAGATCAAAACTCTATTAAGCTGAGTGCATGATTAAAACCAGGATTTGGAAACTTAATCGCAATATATAAAAAAATTATGACTTGAAAATATGAAATTTAAAAGTTAACTGCCATTAATACATGGATCTAAAAGGATCGTGTGTTAGTGGCATTTAATTTTTATATACATGTGTGTTAATTCTACAAAATTATTTAATAAACTGTGTTAAATGTGATTTGAAGTATGTAAATCTTAAACTCATAGTGTAATTAAAAATATTTAAATATCAAAAAAAGGTAGTTATAGCCTTAGTTTTGGATGATTTTTTTATTTACATCCTTAGTTGGCATAGGAATTGCTATGTATATAAATATAAAAATAATATATGTAGCAAGAAAGGATGATAAAGTAATGATCTCAGTAATTATAGGTACCCATGGTATATTTTCAGAGGAGATTCTTAAATCAGCAGAAATGATTTTTGGAGATCAGGAAAATGTAGGTGCCGTTACATTTAAACCAGGTGAAGGGATTGAGTCACTTGTAGAAAAATATAACACTCTTATAAAAGAGTTAGATTCAACAGACGGAGTACTATTTATGGTAGATCTGTTTGGAGGAAGCCCGTTTAATGCGGCAAGCATAATCGCAATGCAACATGAGAATATGGAAATTGTAGCAGGTGTTAATCTGCCAATGATTTTAGAGGTTCTAGGAAGCAGAGATTTTTCAAGCATAACCGAATTGTTAAGAGTAGCAGAAAACTCTGGAAAAGAGTCTATAAAAGTTTTAACTAAAAATATCAATATAGATGAAGAAATTATATAAGTATTCCAGATAACTGCATTTTTAGTTCCATAATTATAATAGGTAAAGTTAATTGAGAATGCTAATACATAAGTTCTTTGGAAAATAATATTGAAAATTTATGCAACAAGTTATATCAATATAAGCGCAATTTAAGTAAATATAAAAATTAAAAGATAGGAGATAAAAAAATGGAAATTAGCTTTGTAAGAATAGATGACAGATTAATACATGGACAAGTAGCAACAGTTTGGACTAAGGAGAGTGGGTGTAACAGAATATTTGCCTGCAGTGATGAAGTTGCAGCAGATGATTTAAGAAAACAATTAGTAATTCAAGTAGCGCCTCCAGGAATTAAAGCATATGTGCTTCCAATAGCTAAAGCAATTGAAGCATATAATAATCCTAAATTTGACAGTTTTAAAACTTTATTCTTATTTACAAACCCTACAGATGTATTAAGAATGGTTGAAGGCGGAGTACCTATTAAATCTGTAAACGTTGGAGGAATGTGCTATAAGGCTGGTGATAAACAGGTTACAAATGCATTATGTATGAATGATATTGATATTGAGGCGTTTAAAAAGCTTAATGAAAAAGGTATCGAATTAGAGGTAAGGAAACTAGCAAAAGATACTAAGATAAACTTAATGGACAGATTAAAGGAATTACAATTTATATAAGCATATAAAAACTTTTTTATATAAATCAAAAAAAGAAAGAGAGGAATTATAAATGAGCACTTTACAATTAATTTTATTAGTAATAGTTGCAGCAATTACTGGTATGGCAAGTGTACTTGATGAGGCACAGTTCCACAGACCAATAATTGCATGTACACTAGTAGGCCTTGTACTAGGGGATATTAAAACAGGAATTATACTAGGTGGAACACTTGAAATGTTAGCATTAGGATGGATGAATGTCGGTGCAGCTATGGCACCAGATGCAGCACTTGCAAGTGTAATTTCAGCAATACTTGTTATAATTGGTAAACAGTCAATTGGAGCAGGTATAGCAGTAGCAGTACCAATTGCAGCTGCAGGACAAGTTCTTACTATATTTGTGAGAACAATAACTGTATTTTTCCAACACTTAGCTGATAAATATGCTGAAAAGGGTAACACAAGAGGAATAGAAATGTGTCATATACTAGGGTTATCACTTCAAGCAATACGTGTAGCCATTCCAGCAGCTATAGTAGGAGTACTTGCAGGAACAGATGCAGTAAATGCGGCACTTGCAGCCATACCACAAGTTATTACAAGAGGACTTCAAGTATCAGGTGGATTTATAGTAGTTGTTGGTTATGCAATGGTAATGAATATGATGAATAGTAAGTCATTACTACCATTCTTCTTCATTGGATTCCTACTAGCAGCATTTACGAACTTCAATTTAATTGGTTTTGGTGCTGTAGGTGTTATTGCAGCAATATTCCATATAAAATCAATAGCTAATGAAGGTAAAGTAGCAGTAGCTGGAACTAGAAGTATTGATGATATTGATGATTCAGACTTAATGTAATTACAGAAAGGAGATAAAATAATGAGTGAAAAGAAATTAAATAAAAGTGATATAGTAAAAATGTTTATTCGTTCAAATTTCTTATTGGGATCATTTAATTTTGAAAGAATGCAAGCAATAGGTTTTTGTGTTACATTAATTCCAGC